>JBBPIG010000019.1:0-118036 GCA_038040445.1 Acidobacteriota bacterium
GTCGCCGGCGCGCCGTGAGCCGTGTAGCTCATCGCGTTCGAAGTGCTCGATGTACCGCCCGCATAATAAATCGTGGCGTCTTTTTTCACACCGGCTATCCGGCCTGCTGAGTCGTATTCGGTCACCACTACCTTGTTCGAAGGGTATGTCTCGGAAGTCATCCCTCCAGCCAGGTTGTACTGATAACTCATCGAGTAATTCTGTCCATCAGTCGTCTGCGTCCCGGTCAACACCCGCCCCATCACATCGTAGCTCCCGTAGCTGTAGCTGGACACTGAAGAGCTGACCGACGTGAGCCTGCCTTTGCCGTTTTGACCCGCTCCCAGCGTGTCGTACACGTAGGTCACTCCTGGTGTCGTCCCACCCGGCGCCGGTCCCGAGTATGTTCGAGTTGTCACGCGGTTCAATCCGTCATACGCAAAGGTCGTTACCACGCTTCGTGCATCGGTCTTCGTCTGCAGGTTCCCGTTGTCGTCGTATGTGTAGTTGATCGTCCCACTCTCAGGATTCGTCGCTTGCTTCAATCTCGACAGCCCGTCGTAGACAAAGCTTCGGGATTGGCTCCCCTGCACTACCTGAGTCAGATTCCCGCGTGAGTCATATGTGTAATTAGTCGGTTGAACAGGAGCAGTCACCGTCCCGAGATTACCAGTGCTGTCGGGCTCGTCCACCCGTACCAGCCGCCCCGCGCCATCCACTATGCTCCGCCGTACCTTGCCCGCCTGGTCAGTCACGGTCGTTTCGTTCGCGTTGTAGCTCGTACTCATAACACCGGTCGAGGTTCCGGCCGGGTACCTCCCGCTGAACGTCTCAACCGTCACGACCCTTCCGATTTCATCTCTGGTAGTACGACTCCATCCGTCCGTGCTCGCCGCCTGAGCCCGCATTGGATTAGTAGCGATCGTGATGCGCCCCATCTGCTGATACACACTGTCGGCAAAGATCGTGTAGCTCGCGCCGTCCTCGCTCGATTCGGTCTTCACCACTCGCCCAAGCTGGTCAGACGACGTCCGGCTTTTGAGCAGCGCGTCGAAGGGATTGTTCAAGTCTGACCACACCTCGCCCTGCCGCGCGTTGTCGAAGTACCGACTAACGGTCCCGCGGCCCTGAGCGTCAGTCACAACGCCCGGCCTGTTGAACGGATCGACGCTTTCCAATAGCTGATTTGTATACACGCTCGAGGTGATCCTGCCATTCGGGTCCGTGACGCTGGTTGGGAGTCCAGTAGCGAAGTCGTAGGTGGTGCTCGTGGTCAGTTCATCGCCGGTGGCCTGATTGTTCGGGTCTACTACAACGCTGCTGGGCAGCGCCTGGGTTGCGTCGTAGAAGAATTGTGTGACGTTTAACTTGGGATCCGTGGTCGAAGTCAGGTTACCGGTTACCGCGTCGTATGCGTGAGTGGTCTGAATCCACTTCGTACCCTCCCAGTGCCTCTCCTTCGTCAGGTTCCCTTTGCTCGGCGGCGTGTTGTCGATCCCGTCGTAGTGAAACTCGCTCTGACTGGGCCCGACGGTAGTTAACTTGGGCGCGTTGAGAATGAAGGGCGTCACGGTCGTCAGATCGCGTTTAGCATAGACGTTGCCTGATGATAATGTCGTTGCGGGATTATAGTAGCTGGTTGTGACCGTGCGAAGTAGCGTCGCGCTCACCGGCACACCCGTCGGCACTCCCTGCGCATCTCTGCTCACCAATGATGGACTGAACCAGTCATAGTCGCTCTCGCTGGTCAGGCTGCCGTTGTAGTCATACTGGAAGGTCTTGGCTGACATCTTCAACGGCTGTGGAGGACTACTGTTATCGAGCAACGTCGTGTATTCTGCATCTACTACCGGATTGAAACCTGTCTGCCCGCCAGGGAAGGCGCCGTTCCCCCCGCTGAACTGCTTCAGACTCCAGTGCCGTTCCACAATCACCTTACCAGAACGGTTCGTTCTGTAGACCAATCCAGCCTGACCCGTTGGACCTCCGAAAGTCCCAATTAGACCAGGATCATGCGTATAGAATGTCTCGGTGGTAACCGACCCGTCGGGTGCAGTGACCGAGCCGCTCACTAAGCCGATTGAGTAACTCCACGGATCGGTAATCTGGTCATGATTCATTGTCTTCTGAGTAATCGTTTCTCTAGCTACTCGCGCGGGATCAAAAAACGGTTCATGGACTGCGTCGAGATCGTATGAGTAGTTCACGGTCGCGCCCAGCGGCATGACCATCTGGCTCAGCGAGCCCCATCCGTGTGAGGCCGACGTGATCGGCTGGTAGTTTGGTTGGCAGTCCAGCCTACGGCTCATACTAACGGTGTCCGTTGTGTCTGAGTTATAGCTGAAGATAAACTGCCGTGTAACCCCCGGCTCGGTCTGAGGCAGCACTATCGAGCGGACTACGACGATCTCCGTGTCAACTAAGCCCTCGGTCAAGCAGGGATCCCCGCGCTCATAGGTCATCCCCTGAACATGCGTAGTGCCGAAGTTGACATCAATGCCCACCCACCCGCCGCCGACGGTCTGATACTGCACCTGTGTCGTGTTCGTTGATGGGTTGTAACCGAATTTGATCTCCCGGCCGGTTAGGTTATCCACATAGTGAGTAACATTGTCTTCACTGGTGTATATGCTTATGCTGTTGCCATTGGTGTCAATAATCTGTTGAACGCCGTTGCGATGTTTAATGCGTGTGCCATCAGGCATAAAGACGTCCCACTTCGTAGGACTGCCGCCAATAGGAAAGGGCTGAATCTTCGCCCACAGGTAGCTCCCGTCCAACGAGTAGTATCTCAATGTGGCATCGACGCTATCGGCTCTCGGTGTGTCCTTGTAATACCCCCTGGCCCAGTCGCGGTTTCCGGTATAGCTTAAATAATCGGTCGGCCTCAATTCGTGTTTGGCGCCATCCGGCGTCGTCAGGATCATCTTCCATCGGTACTGGCTAAGCAGAGTAAACTCAGGATCAGGATAATCCGGTATGACTCCATTGTAGTCTTGCTCGGGAGTCTGCACGTCAATACGGTACGCACCTCCTACCGACCATCCAGCAACATCGCTCAGTTGAATAAAGTTTGTCGCATAGCCAGGAACCGGTGGATTCTCAGGGAATTCTTGCTGTGTCACATTCCACGACTTGCTGTTGTAGACAGCCCGCACTACCCACGAGAGCTTGCCTCCGGCAACCGGAGGGAGCGCCGCAAGCGGGATGGAAAGATTCACGTTTCCGTTTGTCAGGCTGATGTTCTCAATGTCTGACACTGAATATGAGCCAACGGGTCTTATGCCACGATCAGGTCTCGCCCCAGTCTGTGACAGCACCGTGGTGCCCAGACCTACAAAAAGGCTCATGATGATTGCGATACGTGCAGCCGCTCTCAGCAAGTGGCCTGACACTAAGTGACGGATGTGACGAGTCATCTTCATCTCTCCTCTCATTGCCCTGAGCCATGCGCGACGTTGGTGAGGCTAAGCTCCATTACAACCTGCCCGGCGCGAATCCACCTGATGCGAGTTGGCACACTTTCACCTCCACGTTCTACCCAGTCGGAGACTTCAGCTAAGATAGTGTCCGCTCCTTCGCGCGACACAACCTTGTCGATGAAGCCTGTTGAACTGTTAATGTAGTAGAGCCGCCACAGGCTCTGCGGTCTGGTTGGCGCGCCATCCTGCCGCTCGCCTATGCGCACCACGTCCCAAACAGGTCCGTCGTAGTCGTCCAAACTGCCAGCCTCCACAGGCCTGACTTGACGCGCAACGGTGTAATAGGCCGCCCCTCTGACCTGCGCCAGAACGAATTGATCAGGGCTATCGAGCGCAAGCCTCTCGATCAGCACCCGCTCGATTCCGGTAGCACCTCCGCCTGCCGACTTCGCTCCGTCTAACCGGTTCCAGGTGAGCGAAGCAGGTCCGCCGCCGAGTGCGATCTCCACTTGCTCTCCGTCGTCATTCTGCGTGCGAACGATGCGCACTGGAAGCTGCTGAACGCCGATGGTCAAGGTACCCACGAGGGTTGCGCGTTCGCGTCCGGGCTTTGTGAATCGCTGTCCGAGCCGGCGGCGCAGCTTGTCGGCTTCGGGTTGGAACGAGAGGCCGCTCTGTAGCTTTCCGCTCGGCTTTCCAACCCCCTGAACGAGCAACGATAGCGCTGACGGCTTCGTCACATTGACGCCGTTCGGCATAACGCGGTTGTAGGCGCGCACGGCAGCAACGAGCAGCACGCTGCCGATCAATACGGCAACAATCAACGCCAGCCAACGAGTGGGCGAACCGGCGATCTTCGTCAGTGCCAAGCTTCTTGCTGTGATCTTCTTCAATCGCACGTCTCTCATTGCTTCCTCCCTAGATTGAATCCCAGACCGCTTCAGATATGCCTCTATGCCTCGCTATTCAGGCGTTCCCTCGATCAAAACTACTGTAGGCTGAGCAGAACCAGAATCTCGCCGCCGCCTTTATCCAAAAGCTCGAGGGCCTTGCCGATCAGAGTGCCGGGGCGGTGAATTGCAGTCCCGCCAAGATCGAGCGGCTGTGAGCGCATCGCGACTCCTTCCTTGTCGCCTGTGACCAGCAAGTCTCCTACTCGAATTGCAACCCTAATCGGAGGGATCTTGACCGACCTGAGTCTCATCCTGGCCACTTGCATCAATTTCGTTTCGCGTTGAGAATTCTCGTTTCTCCGCGCGGCTAATCGACTAGATAGAGGGGGTTCTCTGCACATAGACCTTGAGAAACTTCAAGTAGGACGTTCCGTTCCAAAAGATCCTCGTCTCGAGATACCCGAAACACGGATTATCAAAATCAACGGAGAACCACTGCCATTGGTTGGGTGCAGTGAACTCATTACGCCGCACCTGCCGTTGCGCGAGAACGGTGGTGCCGAACGCCGTCACGACATCGAGAGTCACGACAAAATCAGCGCCGGCGTTGTTATCAATTGACAGAAGAAACCAGCCAGTGTGGTGTCCTTGTCCAAAACTGCCATCGTAAGGACCATATGACATCCAGCCGGCAGAATCCGCGACGGGGTTGGCGGACCAGGCGTCCCCTTCCTGGCGGCCCATCAGGTGGCCCAGGCTTGGGCTTGTCGCGTTCCACAGCTTCACGCTTGAGTAGCCCGCGCCGCAGCCGCTTGCGGGTGCTTTCTCAACATACAGTCGGCTGAACTTTATATTACTATTTCCTTGCCAGTAGATTCTGGCTTCCAGGTATCCGAAACATGGGTCGTCAAACTCAACGGAAAACCACTGCGATTGGTTGGGCCAGACAAAGTCGGTGCGCCGTACGTCCCGATGACCGAGAAGAATCGTGCCAAAGCCGGTCACTGCGTCCAGAGATGCAACGATATTACTGTCGGCCGTGACATTGTCGATCGACAGCAGGAACCAAGCCCTATGATGTCCTTGCCCAAAAGTAGTATCGTAGGGACCGTATGAGAGCCAGCCAGCCGGATCAACGCCGACATTGCCAGACCAAGCGCTCCCGTCGACATGCCCGGTTAGATGGCCAAGGCTCGGGCTAGATCCATTCCAAAACTTCAGACCGTAATAACCGTCGCCGCACCCTGACTCCTCCGTGGCCACGAGTCTGCCACCGGCATAGACGTATTCCTTTGACGGGTTGTTTGCATTGAGGCTTTGTATTGATACCGTCCCACCTTTCTTCCCCTTTTGCCTGAGCGAAGAATCGAATGCGCCAGAGTTAGCCAGCATAGTCAAGGCTGCAATCAAGCTCAGCACGAAGGCAACGGGAATGATGACTTGGGGCCTGACGCGCGTCAGTAAACCTGACCGCTTTTGCTGGCTGGTTTTCTTTCCTGACATCTTATCTCCTTCACACGAATGCGTTCTCGCTTAAACAACCTTAAGCCATTGATAGCTCGTCGTCGGTTGACCAAAACAGGGGCGCTGGCAGCCAGCTCTAGCGAGAACTAAGAATCACTCTGATTCGTGAAGATGCCCCAACCTCATTTGTTCGCTATTACTCATGGACGCGAATCGCGATTCCAATAATGCAACTTTTTTCCCGAGACGAGTTGCTTAACGGCTGTCGCAAACCCATCTCGCATTTTGTTTGATCACCTGCTGCGTTGAGCGGCCCGCTTGATCTTCCCGAACTCATTCTTGTACAACCGTTCAGCTTCGCTAGGATCAGGCTGGTATTCGAAGGCGAACTCAAGAAACCGAGTGATCGTCAGACTGGTCGCGTATATGCCTTCAGCGCCCTGCCCGATCGCGGCGATGATCGCCTCGATGATGCTGTCAATCGGCCTGCATTTTTCTTCGTCGGCTATTTGCTTGATGAGGCGCAGATTCAGTTCGCGACTCTTTGTTTTGTCTTTGACGATAGCCTTGACCGCTTCCCCAATGACCAACAAGCACAGCGCGGCGTCGTGAGCCTCACCGATTCGCAGGTTGAGAATCAGGTCCCGGATTGTGGTTTCAGGGACAACGTAGGGCTCAGAGTATTTCTCTTCTAACGATTCGCTTATTGCTCTTTTGCTTGGTTCTTTCATACTCATGGCCGTTCTCCGGCACAGAGGCGCGTTTAGGGCAGACAAATCCTAATGCACGCCGATGTGCGGTTGGGCAAGGTGGGTCATCATTCAGAGTGGCCGCCCACTCGTCAGTGGGTGTTTCTTCAGATTGTTGACAACTCACACTGCTGCCCGCCGAGGACTGCCCGCACTAACCCGCTTTCGATCCATAGCTCGATAGTCCTTTGTGAGACATCTCCCTTAACAGGCATTGATCGAGCCTGCCGCACGTGTAGCGGCACGAAGGCCGAACCTACTACGAACAGTGTCAACGGCCACGTCCGTCTGGCGCGCTTGGGCATACTTGATGCGTCTCCACGCCGCCGCCTCCACCACCCACACTGCCTGTTTGGAAACGCCCAGGATTGCCGCAACGTCTGGTCCTGAGCGCACCGCGCCGCCCTTGAGTCCCAGCCGCAACGCCATTACCTCCTGCTGGCGCGTAGTAAGCAAGTGCAGATGCGCGCGAACCAACTCTCTCGCCTCCTTCTTTCTTTCCTGGGCGGTCCGTCGGCTTTCCTGGGCAGCATGCCGTCTCGCCAGAACCCTCTCGTTCAGTGGCCTGCATATTCGACAGTGTACGATGCCTGCGGCGCTTGGCAGGCCGCACACAACGCATTGGCCGAGCGATCTGCGTTTTGCTGTACGCTCTTTAGCCCTCCTCCTGAGGTTCGCGAGGCATTTGACGCATTGAGTACGCTCCGCGACTGGCGGAGCTTTTCCGCACCCAACGCAAACCCCTGCGGCCTTACGCTGGAGGCGCTGCAGGCGTCGTCGCTCAATTCCCCTGGACATCACCCGATTCCAGTTGGCTGGGCTTTAGCGGTGTGTTCATAATCTCCCTGTGAGCTCCGCGTCTGCCTATCAATACTGTTACCTCATATCCGGCTCTCACCCACACCATTGCGAGCACCTCTGGTCTGGCTTACGGGACCTGCTTGTCGACAGCCCAAACTAAAGCATTTGGGTTAACAGGCTTGAGCAAAACTTCGTCGGCACCCGCTGCTTTTGCCTGATCGGTCACCTCGCCGTTGCCAGTTACCATCACTACAGCAGTCATCATTCGGTGCTCGAGCGACCTGATAAATCTGACGAGCTTTACTCCGTCTGTTCCGGGCACGTTGTAGCTGAGCAGAACCGCGTCATATGGCTCGCTTCCAGCCAGTCGCCCCATCGCGCAGTCTCGATCACCGCAGGTGGCGATAGTCCAGCCGCGTTGCTCGAAGATCTCCGCGAACAATCTTGCAAGCGTGACTGACCCGTCTATTATCAACATTGATTTCATAGGGCGAAGGGACTATTATGCGGGGAAAAAAAGAGAGGGAACGCCACGCGGTTCGGATTTCCTGGGTGTTAGTCCTCGCCGCGAGGCGTACCCTCTCTAGCCGCTAAAGGAGAAACGGTAATCTCTGGTGCGCGCGCTCGCAGCCCTGAGCGTGCGCACCAATTTCAGTTTCAGCCATCCTGTCGACCAGTTGACAACCTGCCTAACAACAGACAGCAAAGGCGATTCTCGAAGCTCGGTATTAAATCAGCCCGACGGCGAAGCCAACGCCACCGCAAGCGGGACAAATCCCCCACCGCCCGCGGCTCATTGATGAAGGGCTGCGGTAAATAGGACTCAACTGCCTTTTTCGAGAGATTGTAAGGGCTCGAACAAAATCACTAAGAGATCGAAAGTATCCCATGACACCTTGTCTAGTACAACAAGAAAAGCGTAGTAAATATTCCTATTTGCTACACGATCTTACGATTCGTTTGCGCGAGATGACTGTTGGGGGCGCGCTCTCTGTACTCGGAGGGTGCGAGATCAAAGTATCTTCTGAAGTGGCGCACAAAGTTGCTCCTATGGTCGTAGCCTACCTGCGCCATGATCTGCTTAATGCTCAGTAGACTGGTTACTAGAAGCTGACGGGCTGTTTCCATTTTGAGTCTTATTAGATATTCCCCAGGCGGGAGTTTGGTTTGGCACTTGAAAAGATAGGAAAGGTGAGACCGGGAAAGATTTGCTACGCCGGCCAATTCGGTTAAAGGAATACTTCGATGAAGATTGGTATTCATGAAGTCGATCACAATCTGGACTCTTCGATTGCGGATCGCGCTTTCGGGGACAACAAGCTGGGGAGGGTTCTTTCCTTTTAGCGATTCACCACTTGCTCTTTTGCTCACTTCTTTTATACTCATACACGCTCTCCGGCGCGCGAAGGTGTGCTAAGGCAGACAAATCCCGACACACCAACGTGCGTAAAAGGGGCAAGGTGGGTCGTCACCCCAAGTGGCGACCCGCTCCGCGCAATTATTGATCGATTAGATATTTGGTGATTGTTTTCAGAAGCGGGCGGGTGGCGCGCGAGGCCCGATGCAGAACAGCACCCGGTCAAGGATGCTTATTGCGGTGAGAGCAGTTATTGCTATTGCTGGAATCGGAATTATCGATCTTTGAAAAGAAGTTTTATCGCTCGCGAGCCAATTGAGGGCGAGTGCCGTCGACGTCTTGGTTTGGCGCTGCGGTCGAACTTGTGGTGAAGATTCAGCCTCAAGAGATTGATTGACGGCGACGATTGATGGAGTAGCAGCCGTGCGCTTCGCCTCAAGCTCTTGGCGAGTTTGAGCCCATTCTGGATATGCAGAAGCGAACGGATATGCGAGAGCGATTTTGCAAGCATCTTCTGCTTCAGCGATACGGCCCAATTCTCCGAAGTCAACCGCTAGTTCGTTTTGATAGAAGTAGAAGTAAAGCGGGTTCTGTCGACCTACGATCTGCACAAGCGGCCAGATGCTTTCGAGGAGGGCTAAGGCACCTTTATGATCTTCATTGAGGCTCTTGATAGTGGCGATTTCCAGACGCGCGAGCAGCGTAGTCTGCAAACCGTGTGCATTTCTGTCCGATGCCGCTCGCAGCGCTTCAAGCTGAAACCTCAATGCTTCATCAAGCTGACCTTTGTCGTGGAGATTTGTTCCCAGAGTCTGAATTGCCCGCGCCCGGTAAGCAATCGGCGCATTGTCGACAACCATTTCGAGCAAGGTCTCGGCCTCGTCTCGTTGGCCTCTTCGATTTATGGCGAGAGCGTGATAGTAAAGACCCACTTGCCGCGCTGCATCTATCGGCAGGTTCATCAGTACGCCGCTTATCTCTTTAAGCGCATCTGGATCACGCCGGCTATAGGCTTGCTCTGCAAAATGAATCAATGCATTGGTGAGGTTGAGAAATGCCTCTTGTGTATGGACGGTCTGAGCCAAACGGCTCGAAACAATATGCTGAATCAATCCACCATGGCTGACCACGATTTCTGAGTCAGTGAATCCGCTACTGGAGGAACAACCCGTGAGAAAACGACTTGTTATTGCGGCTGCCTGCATCTTAGCTCTTCCGCTTTTCTTTTCCCCTTCTCACAACGAGAAGCTGACCACCACAACTGCTTTTTCTACAGTTGCGTTGGCTGGCCACACAAGTGCCGGCAATTGGTGCGAATGCGGCGCTCCTGGCTGCATCTGCGACCCTGGCGAAGTTCGCGGCCAGAGTGTCACACCGGTGTCTGATCGGAATGGTCGATCTTTGAATCAAGGCACCACCTCGCCAAGTGCAGACCGGAATTCTCGGTTTGACTTCGGCTCAAGCGCGTTGATGCTCGCGCTTGCTTTCTTCCTGTGGACTAGATTGCGAGCCTAAACTTCCAGCGAGTTTTCAGTCCACGTTTAATGAGCTTTGCGTTGTCGCCACATCAAAGCACGGCGGCTAGGGGAATTTGCGTCTTTGTGGCGGCTCGCATTCTATAACAATTGCTTCCCGTTTTCACTCAAAAAGTGAAATCAGCTACAGGATTCTTTTTTTGCTCGAACGAAGCTTCTACTGGCGATCTGGATGGCGGCAGACATTTCACCCCCACTCTCCGCTCCGCCCTTACACGCTTTGCCACTTCCTCGCTTCAGTGCTATGGTCTTCCTGGCTCTCACGGCGGCCAGCGCTTTGATTCGATAGCCAACAACCAAATCGCGCACGCAGGAATCTAACCGCCCAACGTAGTTGAAAGGAACGCAAGTTCGTAGAGCCTTGGTAACTGTCACACAAAAACCTAAGACTCGGGTCATCCAGAGACAACAGCCGCGACCCAGCCTGATTCGCCGCATCTTTACACCGTTGCGGCTCGCTATCCTTGGCATCCTCGCCCTCATCCTCTTTTCCGGCTTCGCGTTTTTCTACTCCAAGTATGCGAGGATGATCGACGCGCGTTTTCGCGGCGACGTGCTCGTCCGGACGACCGGAATCTATGCTGCGCCGCGCACGATCCGCGTTTCGCAAGGGATGACGCTCGCTTCATTGAAGAGTTACCTGGACGGCATCGGCTACGTTGAGTCGACCAAGGAAGCCGATTCCAACCGCGGCCGGTATCTAGTCAAAGGCAACGTCATCGACGTTCGCACAAGCGCCGGCGCAATCATCAACGGCTCACGCCAGTTTCCCAACCTCAGCGTTTTGTTTGGCGCCAGCGGCAAGGGCGTCACCAAACTCACCGACATCGACACAAAGCGCAATCTCGA
Source organism: Acidobacteriota bacterium (assembly GCA_038040445.1). Classification (NCBI taxonomy): domain Bacteria; kingdom Pseudomonadati; phylum Acidobacteriota; class Blastocatellia; genus Candidatus Onstottus; species Candidatus Onstottus frigus. The sequence continues at coordinate 11,050 of JBBPIG010000019.1, forward strand.
TAGCTCGCTTCTGGAGCCCGAACTGGTCACCGCGATCTCGAACGAGAAGCAGCGGCAGAAACAAAAACTCGTCTCGTTCAAGGACCTGCCAAAGGACTACGTCAACGCGGTGGTCGCGATAGAAGATCGCCAGTTCTTCGAACACTCGGGGATCAACTTTCGAGGCATCATGCGCGCGGTTTGGCGGGACGCTAGCGAAGGGCAGCTTCAAGAGGGCGGCTCGTCGATCACTCAGCAGTTGGTCAAGAACTTCTTCCTTACGCCCGAGCGCACCTGGAAGCGCAAGACGCAGGAAATGATGATCGCGGTTGTGCTCGAAACCAAGCTGGACAAGGAGGGAATCTTTCAACTCTACGCGAACGAAGTTTATATGGGGCAGTCGGGCAGCTATTCGATCAACGGCGTCGGCGAAGCGGCTGCAGCTTATTTCAATAAAGACGTGGTCAATCTCAACCTTCCTGAATCCGCGTTCCTGGCCGGAATTATCCGGGGACCCAGCCTCTACTCGCCTTATCGCGATCCGGAGCGCGCAAAGGCGCGGCGCAATCAGGTTTTGGACTCGATGGTCGAAGCCGGCTTGCTCTTGCGCGACAAGGCCGAGCAAGCGAAAGCCACCGATCTGAAGATTCAGGCCAAGCGCAGCGCGCTCAACAGCGGCGCGCCATACTTCGTCGATTACCTTCAGCAGCAGTTGGTGGGCGAACTTCCAACACGCGACCTCGCCCGGCAATCGTATCGCGTCTACACCACCATCGATATGGATCTTCAGCGAGCCGCGGACAAAGCGGTGAATGACACGCTGGCCTCGCTCGATCCGATCTTTGCCAAGCGTAAGAAAAACCCTATACCTCCCGGCACGCTGCAAGCCGCGCTGGTAGCTTTGAACGCGAAGACCGGCGAGATCCTGGCGATGGTCGGCGGGCGGGATTACGGTCAGAGCCAGCTCAATCGCGCGGTTGATGCGAATCGCCAGCCTGGCTCTGTGTTCAAGCCCATTGTTTACGCTACAGCGCTCAACAGCCCCTACGACGATATGTCGGAAGAGAAGTTCACTGCGGGGTCGATGTTCATGGACGCGCCGGAGACGTTTCTGTACGGCCGCGGTCAGACCTACTCGCCCGAGAACTTCGGCAAGACATACTCAAACCGCGAGGTCTCTCTCCGCGAGGGGCTGGTGCACTCGCTCAACGTCGTTACTGTACGCGTCGCCGAGAAGGTTGGTTATTCAAAGATCGCGCGCATGGCTGAGAAGCTTGGGCTGCCACGGCCTCAGCCCTTCCCTGCCCTGGCGCTTGGCACCGCCGAAGCGACGCCGTTGCAGATAGCTTCGGCCTACACGGCGTTCGCAAACGGCGGGCAGCTTGCGGACTCGCGCCCGATCAAGCGGGTGACTAACTCGGACGGTGTCGGTCTGACTGAAATGAAATCGCAAACGCAGCAGGCTCTCAGACCCGAGGTCAGTTGGCTGATGACCAACATCATGCAAGACGTGTTAAACCGGGGCACCGCTGCGCGCGCGCGAGCGATGGGCTTCACCGAAAAAGCTGCAGCCGGAAAGACCGGCACATCTCGCGACGGTTGGTTTGCCGGTTACACTCCAAACATAGTCTGCGTGGTATGGGTAGGCTTCGACGATAACTCGGAGCTTGGACTCGAGGGGGCGAAGTCGGCTTTGCCCATTTGGGCTTCGTTTATGAAATCGGCTCTTGCGTTGAGGCCCGAGCTTGGCGGCGAGAGTTTTCCGGCGCCCCCTGACGGTATAGTCAGCGCTGAGATCGATCCCACCACGGGGCTGCTCGCAACAGATCAATGCCTCGCACGGCGCACCGAGTACTTCATCGAAGGCACCCAACCGCAGGAGTCGTGCGAAGCGCACACCGGCGAGCATCCCGAGCTGCCTGCGATCCCGGGCTTCGACTGGCCCGAGGGGCAGGATATCGAGGACAAGGCAAAGAAGCTGTTGCGCGATGTAGAGAAAGGGATCGACGAAGCCGGCCGCGAGATGAAGAAGCAGATCAAGAAAGCAACCGGCAAGCCCTAAGACCAACCCTAGTATTAAGAACGCCGAACCTAGAGACTGCTTTGCGAATCTTTGCGGCTTTGCGCGAACCAGCCAGATTTCCTCGAAACTGTAGCGCTTGCTTGACCCGGTGCAGGAAGACTCATACGATGGCGACGATCAAGGAACAGATGCAGGCGTGGTAGAATGACTACCACGTTAAAGGAGTAACAGTGTATGAGCCAAACGCTTGTCGAAACACCAGTCTCGCCGTCAGCTCAAGTCTTTGCCGTCCTACGATTGGCTCCCGCTATTGAGATGACAGATGATCAATTCTTCGCGCTTTGCCAGCTCAACCGCGACCTGCGCCTGGAGCGCACCGCGCAGGGCGACATCATCGTTATGCCCCCGACAGGATTTGAGACTGGTAATCGCAACACCTCGATCACCGGGCAACTCTACAACTGGACGAAGAAGGACGGCGCCGGTGTGGCGTGCGATTCCTCGACGGGATTCAAGTTGCCGAACGGAGCTGACCGCTCACCTGATGCGGCGTGGGTACTGCGCGAGCGGCTTGTCGGGTTCACGCCGGAACAGAAGCAGAAATTTTTGCCGCTGTGTCCTGATTTCGTAATTGAACTGCGCTCGCCCACCGTAATAAATAACCGCCCAATCGGTGCTTCACCACATTTGAGCTTGTGTTCTAGCGCGGCCTCTTCACTGCTGGTCGGTGTGGAATGTAACTCGCCGTAGCGTCTTCGAGAATCTGCGCTGCGACCTGCATAGGGGTCACCTGCCGCTCTTCGTCGCTCAGCAGGCGAGCAAGTTCTTTTAGTCGCTGCTCGGTCTCGGGCGCCATCGGCGCCTTCGGTCTCTTGACCCACTTCGGATAGGAGACGGTATCGATCTCGTGAGCAAGGGCGGCATTATTTGTCACGGTTCTCGCGTATCTTCTCGGCTATTTGGGTGGCGTTTTGCGGCGGTAAGATGTCTGCGCGCTGGCGTGTATAGTCGCCGCCTCCTTGCTCGTAGATCTGTAGAAAACGGATCAAGCCAGTCGGGCCGAGTTCCCGCGCTACGGCTTCCAATCCGATTACGCGAATCTGTTCTTGAGTGAGCTCCAGTATGTTCATACTATCAGATTCTCCCGCGCCCATTGTAGCGGATTGGCGACCCTCACATCGAGCTTTGTTGAGACCCGAGCGGCGCGTTTCATTAGTTTGTCGTCTGTGGTTAGAAAGACATCGGCGTCTCCACTTTCGGCGCACGCCAGATGCAAAGCATCAAAACCGGTGAAACCGAGTCGTTCGAGCTCGCCGGCGCGGGTAGTTTCGTTGGTGTCAACGATTACTTTTTTCCTGGCATGATCGGCCAATAGTTTTGCTTTGAGAGCGCGTTCAGCGTCTGGGTTTTGAGAAATTTCATAATCAACGACTTCGCTGGTGAGCCATTCGAATTGGCCATCCTCGATGCGGTCGAGAATCAGCTTTATCGCTTCGGCTTCAAGCCGGATGCGCGCTTGGGTTTGGTCATCAAACGGCCGCTGCAGACAGCACACATCCAAGTAGAGTTTGACCACCTGTTCGCTCATGCTGATTTCGCTTTCTGAATCCCTTCTTCGACAATTGCAATCTCATCTCGACTAAGGTCGTAAAGCTCATAGACCAAGTTGTCGATGTCGCGGCGACGGGGGTTGGTCAACGTGCGTCTCTGTCCTTTCCCCCGAATCACGCGACAACTGAAACTAGATGCCGGCTGCCGCCTCGAAAGCTTCTTACTGTCTCCGACAAGATAACTCCCATCGATCCCAGCAGCGTGTGGGTCAAGGAATAAGAGTTGGACGTTCATGGTAATGAGTCAGCTCGAAGAGTGTCAAACGAGGTGAACCTCAGTTGGAAAGGGCAAAGGATCAAGTGTAGACTAACCCACTGAAGGCCTAACCCGAAACATAGATTTGCCTGCCGTGACCATTCTCTGAGAGGTGGTGATTCTTGCCGAGAGTGAAAGATAACAATTCGCGCTCTTCTAGCAATTCAGCCGCGAACCTCGGATTCGAAGCGAAGCTCTGGCAAGCCGCCGACGCGCTGCGCAACAACATGGACGCGGCCGAGTACAAACACGTCGTTCTCGGGCTGATCTTCCTCAAGTACATCTCCGACGCGTTCGAAGCAAAGCACGCCGACCTCGAATCGCAGAAGGCACAAGGCGCGGACGCTGAAGACCCCGACGAGTACCGCGCAGTCAGCATCTTTTGGGTGCCGAAGGAGGCTCGCTGGTCGCACCTCAAAGCAAGCGCTCCGCAGCCGACCATCGGTACGATAGTGGATGACGCGATGAGCGCGATCGAGCGCGATAACCCGTCGCTCAAGGCAGTGTTGCCCAAGGATTTCGCGCGGCCCGGTCTCGACAAGCAGCGGCTCGGTCAACTCATCAACCTCGTCAGCGACATCGCGCTCGGGAGCGCCGCCGATCGAGCTAAGGACACGCTAGGTCGCGTCTACGAATACTTCCTCTCGCAATTCGCCAGCGCCGAGGGCAAGAAGGGCGGTCAGTTCTACACGCCGTCGAGCGTGGTGCGCGTGCTGGTCGAAATGCTCGCTCCCTACAAGGGCCGCGTGTACGATCCCTGCTGCGGCTCGGGCGGCATGTTCGTGAGCAGCGAGAAGTTCATCGAAGCGCACGGCGGCAAGCTCGGCGACATTTCCATCTACGGTCAGGAGTCGAACTACACTACCTGGCGTCTGGCGATGATGAACCTCGCCATCCGCGGCATCGACGCGCAAATCGGTCACGGCGACACCTTCCACAACGACCGGAATCCCGACCTGAAAGCCGACTACGTTCTTGCCAACCCGCCCTTCAACGACAGCGACTGGCGCGGCGAGTTGCTCAAGGACGACAAGCGCTGGGTCTACGGAAAGCCGCCCACCGCCAATGCGAACTTCGCTTGGGTGCAACATTTCATTCACCACCTCGCACCCACCGGGCTCGCGGGCTTTGTGCTCGCCAACGGCTCGATGTCCTCCAACCAGTCGGGCGAGGGCGAGATCCGCAAGGCGATCATTGAAGCGGACCTCGTGGACTGCATGGTGGCGCTGCCGGGCCAGCTCTTCTATTCGACGCAGATCCCAGTGTGTCTGTGGTTCTTCGCGCGCAACAAGAAGAACGGGCGCTTCCGCGACCGTCGAGGCGAGACGCTCTTCATCGACGCGCGGAAGATGGGCTCGATGGTGGATCGCGTCCACAGAGAGCTGACCGATGAGGACATTTTGAAGATCGCCGGCGCGTACCACGCCTGGCGCGGCGACAAGGACGCAGGTGAGTTCGCCGACGTGTCCGGCTTCTGCATGTCAGCGAAGCTTGAGGAGATCCGCAAGCACGGCCACGTGCTCACCCCTGGACGCTACGTTGGCACCGAGGCCGCCGAGGACGATGGCGAACCGTTTGAGGAGAAGATGCAGCGGCTCTCCGCAACGCTGCGAGAGCAGATGGCAGCAGCCGCGACGCTGGACGCCGCGATCGCTGCCAACCTGAAGGAGCTTGGGTATGACGAATGATTGGGAGAGTGTCGCGCTCGAGAGCCTGATTGAGCCGGGTCGCGGGATCTCCTATGGCATCGTCCAACCAGGTTCGCCGGTGTCTGGTGGTGTACCCATTGTGCGTGTCGGTGATGTGCGAAATGGACGCATCGCGACGTCCGACCCATTGCGAGTTGCGCCTGCTATCGAGGCCTCGTATTCTCGCACTCGCCTTTCGGGTGGCGAGTTGCTCCTTACGCTCGTCGGAACCGTTGGCGAAACTGCGGTGGTTCCTGAGTCTCTGAAAGGATGGAACACTGCGCGTGCTGTCGCAGTGATCCCGGTGCGCAAGGACGTCGGTGCTTACTGGGTGCAGATGGCTCTCCGCGCGCCTGGAGTCCGAGCAATCATCGACTCACGCCTCAACACGACAGTTCAGGCCACGCTGAACCTAGGCGACGTTGCACAACTACCAATCGTTTTACCGCCTCTTCGAGAACGCGAGGCCATCGCCCACATCCTCGGTACGCTGGACGACAAGATCGAGCTGAACAGACGGATGAACGAGACGTTGGAGGCGATGGCGCGGACGCTCTTCAAGTCGTGGTTCGTGGACTTCGACCCGGTTCGCGCCAAGGCGGAAGGCCGCGACCCATGCCTCCCCAAGCCCCTCGCCGACCTCTTCCCCGATTCCTTCGAGGACTCGGAGCTGGGGGAAATTCCAAACGGGTGGGAGGTAGGGACGCTCGCCGACGTTGCTGCTCTGAATCCCGAGAGCTGGTCGAAAGTCACTCGTCCAGCCACCATCAATTACGTCGATCTGTCAAACACGAAGTGGGGGCGAATCGAATCAGTCACGACTCACACGCGACAGGACGCGCCGAGTCGTGCTCAGCGTGTGCTGAGATCGGGCGACACTGTAGTTGGCACTGTTCGTCCTGGAAACGGCTCGTACGCTTTTGTCACTGAGGAGAGGCTCACGGGTAGCACTGGCTTCGCGGTATTGCGACCGCAGCGACACGAGTATCGCGAGTACGTGTATATCGCTGCGACGACAGCGGAGAACATTGAAGAGCTGGCTCACCTTGCAGACGGGGCCGCTTACCCAGCCGTTCGGCCAGAAGTCGTTGCAGCTACTGTGAGCATACAGCCGCCGGATTTCGTCCTCACGAGCTTCGCGAAGACAGCAGGTCCGCTACTCGCAAGGATCGCGGCGAGCGACCGTGAATCCCGCACCCTCGCCGCCCTTCGCGACACGCTATTGCCCAAGCTCATCTCCGGCGAGTTGCGAATCAAACCTAGGGGTCGCAATCCATGAAGATAGAATCCGTAAAGCTGCGAAACTTCAAACGCTTCACCGACCTCGTAATCCGTGACATACCTGAGACCGCGAAGCTTGTTGTCGTAGTTGGACCGAATGGCTGTGGAAAATCATCGCTGTTCGATGCATTTCTTCAGTGGTATCGTGCAGTTGCGGGATTCGGAGGCAACTCCGACGAGCCCTACTATCGCAAAGACATGCTCCAACCGTATCAATGGAACGAGTGCGTCACCTTGAAGTTGTATGGAAATGCGCAGCCGAAGAAAGGGTCGCTGTATGTTCGTTCTGCTTATCGCAATGATCCCGACTTCAATATTTCGGCGTTCAATCGCCCTGACGTACCTTCTGAAAGCGTTCGTATTGCCCGTGTCATCGACAATGATCAGACTGTTTCGCAAAACTATCAACGCCTCGTGTACGACACAATGTCCAGTTTATACGACCCCGCCAACGACGCAAAAACCGTTCAAGCTCTGCGCGAAGAGCTTATTGGCGAGGTCCGCGCGTCCATGCAACGTGTCTTCGGAGACCTGATGTTGAACAGCATTTCAGACCCTCTGGATTCGGGAGCTTTCTTTTTTGAGAAGGGGACTGCGAAATCGTATCACTACAAGAATCTCTCCGGTGGTGAAAAGGCGGCTTTCGATCTTTTGCTCGACCTACATGTCAAGAAGAAGTTCTTCCCCGATGCCGTTTATTGCATAGACGAGGTTGAAACTCACCTTCACACGCGACTTCAGGGTGTACTCCTAAAGGAACTGATCGACATCCTGCCCGAGGTCTCTCAACTATGGGTTACTACGCATTCCCTTGGCGTGCTCCGGAGAGCTCAAGAAATGGCGGCGTCCGATCCTGCATCCGTATGTGTGATTGATTTTGATGGCGTGGATCCCGATGTACCGCGCGAGTTGGTTCCAAGTAATCTAGGCAGGGTGAGTTGGGAAAAACTATTGTCTATCACGCTCGATGACCTATCAACACGTATCGCGCCGGCGACTATCGTAGTTTGCGAGGGCTCCTCGATCGGTAATCGCCGCAAGGATTTCGACGCCGAGATATATAACCGCATCCTAGGGACTCATTGTCCGGATGTTCTTTTCATCTCTGGAGGGTCCTCAAATCAGGTCCTGCCCGCTGGGGTCTCCGTGCGCGCAATGTTAAGCCGAATCCTGCCAGCTGCAAAGATTTGGTCGCTCGCGGACCGTGATGACAAATCGGATCAGGAAGTAGCCGAGCGAGAACGCGAGTTTATGATCACACTGTCACAGCGTAACTTAGAGTCATTTCTCTTCGCAGACGACGTGATTGAGGCTCTCGTTGCTCGTGAGGGAAAGCTCCCAGAATTGGAAGATGCCCACGCGATCAAACGGGAGGCGCTATCAAACAGCGCCGCCCGAGGGAACCCTCCTGACGATTTGAAATCGGCCGCCGGCGAAATCTATACAGGTCTCAAGAAGCTTCTAGGACTTCAGCGATGCGGAAACAACACTGACGCATTTATGCGCGATACGCTCGCTCCATTGATGACGCCAACAATGCCGTCATACCAAGAACTCAAAGCAACCATTATCGATCGTTTGCTATGAGCAACCTGAATGAATCCACCGTCGAAGAAGCCGCGCTCGCCTGGCTTGAGGGACTGGGCTACGCCGTGCTCCACGGTCCCGAGATCGCCGCGGGCATGGTGGGCGCCGAACGCAACGATCCCAACTACCGTGACGTCGTGCTTGAAGGCCGGTTGCGCCAGGCTCTCGTCCGCCTCAATCCCGACCTGCCCCCAGAGGCCATCGAAGACGCATTCCGCAAACTGACGCGCACCGATGCGCCGTCGCTCGTGGAACGCAATCGCGCAGTGCATCGCATGCTCGTGGATGGCGTGACCGTGGAGTATCGCCGGGCGGACGGTTCCATCGCGGGCGCGCAGGCGCGCGTGCTCGACTTCGATGAGCCCGACAACAACGACTGGCTCGCGGTCAACCAGTTCACCGTCGCCGAAGGGCAGCACACGCGCCGTCCCGATGTCGTGCTTTTCGTGAACGGCTTGCCGCTCGCGGTAATCGAACTCAAGAACCCGGCAGATGAGAACGCCACCGTCTGGAGCGCATACCACCAACTCCAGACCTACCAAGCACAGATCCCCGCACTCTTCGCTACTAACGCCGCGCTTGTAGTTTCTGACGGTGTGCAGGCGCGCATTGGCTCGCTCGGCGCGGGAAAGGAATGGTTCAAACCGTGGCGCACGATCACCGGACGCGAGGATGCCGCAGCCAAGATGGCCGAGTTGCAGGTCGTGTTGGAAGGCGTGTTCGAGAAGAGCCGGTTCCTCGATCTCGTGCGCCACTTCATCGTGTTCGAGGACGAGGGGGACGGGAAGCTCAACAAGAAAATGGCGGGCTACCACCAATTCCACGCGGTGAATGTTGCGGTCGAGGAGACGCTACGCGCAACTCGAACCGCAGCCAGTCAAGTGGTGGACCCGGCGGGACGATTTGAGGCCGGCGGTCAACCCGGCGGCGATCCCGGCGATCAGCGCGTTGGCGTAGTGTGGCACACGCAGGGCTCGGGCAAGAGTTTGACGATGGCCTTCTACGCGGGCCGCGTGATCCTTCACCCGAAGATGGAGAACCCGGCCATCGTTGTGCTCACCGACCGCAACGACCTCGACGATCAACTCTTCGGCACCTTCGCCCGTTGCAAGGATCTCTTGCGCCAGCCGCCGGTCCAGGCGGCGGATCGTGCGGACCTTCGGGAGAAGCTGAAGGTCGCATCCGGCGGCGTTGTGTTCACGACGATCCAGAAATTCTTCCCCGACGAGAAAGCTGATCGCCATCCGGTTCTTTCGGAGCGTCGGAACATCGTCGTCATCGCCGATGAGGCACACCGCAGCCAGTACGACTTCATTGACGGCTTCGCTCGGCACATGCGAGACGCGCTCCCCAACGCCTCGTTCATCGGTTTCACCGGCACGCCCATCGAGAAGACCGACGCCAACACGCGCGCGGTGTTTGGCGACTACATCAGCGTCTACGACATCCAGCGGGCGGTCATCGACGGGGCCACGGTTCCCATCTACTACGAGAGCCGTCTAGCCAAGCTGGAGCTGAAGGAATCCGAACGCCCGAAGATCGATCCCGAATTCGAGGAAGCGACCGAAGGAGAAGAGGTCGAGCGAAAGGAAAAGCTCAAGAGCCGCTGGGCTCAACTCGAGGCCGTGGTCGGGTCGGATAACCGGATCAAGTTAATCGCGCGCGACCTGGTGGAGCACTTTGAGAACCGCCTCGCGGTCATGGACGGCAAGGCGATGGTGGTGTGCATGAGCCGGCGCATCTGCGTCGAGCTGTATCGTGAGATCGCGGCGCTACGCCCGGAATGGCATGCCGACGATGACGACCACGGCGCGCTCAAGGTGGTGATGACGGGCTCGGCGTCCGATCCTCTCGACTGGCAGCCGCACATCCGCAACAAGCCGCGCCGCGAGGGGTTGGCGCAGCGATTTCGAGACCCGAATGACGGGTTCAAGATTGTCATCGTTCGCGACATGTGGCTCACCGGCTTCGACGCGCCGAGCTTGCACACGATGTACGTGGACAAGCCGATGCGCGGGCACGGTCTGATGCAGGCTATCGCGCGCGTGAACCGCGTCTTCAAAGACAAACCGGGCGGGCTGGTCGTGGATTACCTCGGACTCGCCGACGAGCTCAAGAAGGCGCTTGCGACTTACACGGAGAGCGGAGGCACCGGCAAGACGGCCCTTGATCAGGCCGAGGCCGTTGCTGTGATGCTTGAGAAGTATGAGATCTGCCGCGGTCTCTTCCACGGGTTCGACTGGTCGTTGTGGATCACGGGCAAGCCGCAGGACCGGCTGTCGCTATTGCCCGCAGCGCAAGAACACGTTCTCGCGTTGGAGGATGGAAAGGCGCGGTTGCTGCGCGCGGTAACGGACCTCTCGCAGGGCTTTGCGCTGGCCGTGCCGCACGAAGAAGCGATGCGCATCCGCGATGACGTGGGCTTCTTCCAAGCAGTGCGGGCAGTGCTGGCAAAGAGCACGCCCGGCGAGCACAAGACTGACGAGGAGCTAGATCACGCGATCCGGCAGATCATCTCGAAGGCGATGGTATCCGACGAAGTGGTGGACATCTTCGCTGCGGCGGGGCTGAAGAAGCCGGACATCTCGATCCTCTCCGACGAGTTCCTCGCCGAGGTGCGTAACATGCCACAGCGGAACCTCGCGATTGAATTATTGCGCAAGCTTCTCTCGGGCGAGATCAAGACGCGTTCGCGACGCAACATCGTGCAGGCGCGTTCTTTCGCGGAGTTGCTGGAGCAGTCTGTGCGGAAGTACCAGAACCGGGCGATCGAGGCGGCGCTGGTGATCGAGGAGATGATTGCGCTCGCGAAGCAGATGCGCGAGGCTAACGCCCGCGGCGAGGCGCTGAACTTGAGCGAAGACGAGCTTGCCTTCTACGACGCGCTGGAGGTCAACGACAGCGCGGTCAAGGTGCTTGGCGAGCCGACGCTGGTCAAGATCGCTCGCGAGCTGGTTGAAACGGTGAAGAGAAACGTCACCATCGACTGGACCGTGCGTGAGAACGTGCGAGCCCAACTGCGGGTCATCGTGAAGCGTATCTTGCGCAAATATGGCTACCCGCCCGACAAACAGGAGAAGGCTACTCAGACGGTGCTCGAACAAGCGGAAGTGCTCTCAGAGTTGTGGGCAGTCGCGTAGATGAAGGCCTGAGTCGGGCTGATTTCAGCATATAGAACCGGTCTTTAGGTTTCGTGGCAAACAAACGACCGCCTCGATGTATTTTCCTGTGCGATTCAGCCTCTACAGGAGCGGGTAAACAATCTTAGATCCTCCTTTGGGCGCGCCGAAACTCGCGCCTTTCTTTCTATCGAGTTTGACCTCTGAATCAGCCGCGCTTAGAATGTTCACGCCGGAAACCCGGCGAACTCATTCCTTAAACATCGTTTCGCGCGTCGCGCGCCAACAGGAGGCGATATGATCAAAGACATCGAGCGAATCCTCGGCAGTGAAGCCGAATCCCTGCTGTCCTACCAATGCAAGACCGTGCCCAAAGAGATGCTGCACTTGCCAGGGCCCGACTTCATAGACCGTGTCATGGTGTTGACCGATCGCCGGCCTCAGGTGCTGCGCAACCTCGGAGCGATGTTTAATCACGGACGACTCTCGGGTACCGGCTACCTGTCTATCCTGCCCGTCGATCAGGGCATCGAGCATTCAGGTGGAGGTTCGTTCGCTCCTAACCCTGAGTACTTCGATCCAGCGAATATCGTCAAGCTTGCAATCGAAGGCGGCTGCAACGCCGTTGCTACAACGCTCGGCGTGCTCGGCTCGGTGTCGCGCAAGTACGCTCATAAGATCCCGTTCATCCTCAAGTTCAATCACAACGAGTTTCTTTCTTACCCCAACACCTATGACCAGATAGTCTTTGGGTCTATCGATCAAGCATATGAACAGGGCTGCGCCGGAGTTGGCGCGACGATTTACTTCGGCTCCGAGGAATCCAAGCGGCAGCTTCAGGAAGTCACCAAAGCGTTCGCGCGAGCGCACGAGCTTGGTATGTTCACCGTCTTGTGGTGCTACCTGCGAAACGCTGCGTTTAAGACCAAGGAGGTCGACTATCATGGAGCCGCCGATTTGACCGGACAGGCCAATCACCTCGGCGTCACTATTGAAGCCGACATCATCAAACAGAAGCTTCCCGAGAACAACGGCGGCTACAACGCGCTCAACTTCGGCAAGACTCACAAGAAGGTCTACTCGGAGTTGTCCTCGGATCATCCGATCGACCTGACTCGCTACCAGGTTTTGAACTGCTACATGGGCCGCGCGGGTCTGATCAACTCAGGCGGCGCGTCGGGTGAGAACGACATTCAGCAAGCCGTTAAGACCGCGGTGATCAACAAGCGGGCAGGCGGCACGGGATTGATCTCGGGGCGCAAAGCCTTTCAGAAGCCGATGCCGGATGGCGTCAAGATTCTCAATGCGATTCAGGACGTTTATCTCGCCAAAGAGGTAACCGTCGCGTAAACCTGGGCAGGCACGGATGCCTGCGCTCCCAGGGCCGTCGCGTAGACCTGGGCGGGCAGCGATGCCTGCGCTCCCAGGGCGGCGACGGAGGTCTATGACCCTGCGCCGGCGCGAACGGCATCTCGGTAAGCGAGAGAGGCCACGGGGACCATTACCACGATGTCCGATGAAATCGAAAAAAAGAAAGTAACCATTGAAACCCTGAAGCAAGGGCTCGCCAACCTCCGCTATCGAGTGTCTGACTTTCAGGACAGCATCGGCGAGTACCTGGCGGCGGTGGACGAACTGTGGCGAGAGGCCAAGTCGCACCTCGCTTCAGTCGAAGCGCGTCTGGCGGGAATGGAAGTTCAGCTCGAGACCATGCCGTTCGACCCAGAATGGCAGCTCGATAAGCTGGACGAGATGTTGAAAGACCTGGACGAGGTTGGCCAGGATCTCGACAAGATGCGCCGGCGCTTCAACCAGTTCGCCCAGGGAACAATGGAGAGAATCAATTAAGCTGCCCTGCGCGCCAACCGGTCACTTCACCTCTTTGATGTTGGTCGGCTTGGCGAATAACTTGTCGGGCAAGCTAACGTTGAAGGTGACGGTGTCGAAGCTTACGTGCGCGTTCTGCTTGCCGTTGCGATAGAAATCCTGGAGTGTTGGAAACTTTATCCCGCCGAAGTCGACCCATCGGTAGTAGCGCACCTCATTGTTGACCGACCCCTCTTCACCGACCGTCTTGTACTCGATCATGAGCGGAAGCTTCGCGCGCGGATCGAAGTGCAACGTCGCCGCGCCTCCATCGGCGAAGTCAACGCGCACCGCTTCGGAAAAAGTATTGCGCCACGCTTCACGGCGGCCCAGATAAACCAGCTTTACGCCCGACTGCTGCGATGCCGTTCTCAACAAGTTGTCGATGTCATAGCGCGCGCTTTGCTGGAATTGTTTTATCTGTTCTTCCTTCTGATCTCGAATCATCTTTTGTTTGGCCTCGTACACCCAGTTCGCGATTTCAGAATTGGTCTGAACGAACTTCTCATCGCCTTTGCCAAACTCAGTGCGCTCCCGGCCCGGATAAGCAACGTAGTCGACAAAGCTCAACGGATCGCCGGACACGCCCTTCTCGAAAGGCGTGAATTGGCCGCGACTCTCGACGGTGCGAATCTTCAAATAGGCGTCGCCGCCTCGGGCGGCGACCGCTTCGCGCACCAGAGCGGCCGCCCTCGCCGGATCGTTTTCGTCTGGTTCCTGCGCGGAAACGAACGCCGGAACAATCACCGCCGTTATGAGCAGCGTGAGGGCAAGCAGTATTGCTGATCTCGACAAGATACCTCCGAACTTCGCTCAGGTTAACCAGGTCAATTGTATCTCAGAGCGCGAGGCCGGCGCATGAAGAAGAGCGGCGCAGGTTCCGGCTGCGCCGCTCTCGATGACTCGATCACGTTCAATCCCGATCAAGCTTCCACCGCGACTATCTTCAACTCCCCGTCCTCGAAGTCTACTTGAAAGTGGTGCGCTTCCTTCCACCGAGTCGTCATCGGCAGCTTAACGATTTCATCGATAGCGCGCTTGAGAAAGCGCGCGCCATAAGTTGGACTGAAGCCCTTCTCGACCAGATACACAACCGCACTCTCACTAACTTCAAGCTCCTTGCCCTGCCGTTTCATTTGACGCTTTATCATGCCCAGGTACAACTCGGCTATTTGCTTCACCTCATCTTGAGTAAGCGGCGAGAACACCACGATCTCGTCGATGCGATTGCGGAACTCAGGCGAGAATCGCTCCTCGGCCGCCTTGATGACTTCCCGCTTGATTTGCTTAACGTCGGCAAGAGTCTTTGTGCCAAACCCGAGCGGCTTCATGTATTTCTTGAAACTGTCCGAACCCAGATTCGAAGTCATGATGACGATCGCATCCGACAAATAAACCTTTTTGCCTCGGCCGTCGGTGATCCAGCCTTCGTCGAATGCTTGCAGAAACAGGTTCAGCAAGTAGGAAGAAGCCTTCTCAATTTCATCCAGCAGCAGCACGGTGTAAGGGTTGTCGCGGAGCCGCTCGGTCAATATGCCGCCTCGCTCGCTACCGACGATCCCGCGCGGCATTCCGATCAGCTTCTCGATCGCGATGGTCCCGTCCTGGTACTCCGACATGTCTATGCGGACCATCTTGTCGTCGTCGCCGAACATGAACTCGGCTACCGCTTTCGCTAACTCGGTCTTGCCGACGCCGGTCGGACCAAGGAACAGCAGAACGCCATCGGGTTTATAGAAGTTCTCCTTGAGCGGTCCCTTGTTGAGCCGCAGACGTTGAGCCACAGCCTTGATCGCTTCCTTCTGCCCGATCACTCGGGCCGAGAGCGCGCTCTCCATATGCGCGAAGCGGTCGTTAGTGTCCCGGAAAATCATGTCGCGGGGGATTCGCGACTCCTGGCTGATTACGTCGATTATGTGTTCGGAGCGCACCTCGGATGGCTCAAGCTGGTTGATCTCAACCTTAACCGATGCAGTGTCGAGCCAGCCAATCACCTTATCCGGCAGGTGCAGGTTGCGAACGTAACGCGGCGCCATTTCCAGCGCGGTCTCGATGGCCTCGTCGGAAATTGTGACGGAGTAGTTGCGTTCGAGTCTCGGGCGCACGCCGACTATGATCTTTCGAGTGTCTTCAACCGACGGCTCATCGACTTTCACAAGCCGGAATCTTCGAGCAAGCGCCTCGTCTTCGGACATGTACTCCTTGTACTCGGTCATGGTCGTCGCGCCGATTATGCGAATCTCGCCGCGCGCCAGGGCGGACTTGAACATGTTGGCCGCGTCCGAGCTCGCTCCCAGAGCCGATCCTGCGCCTATGATCGTGTGCGCCTCGTCGATGAACAGGATCAGGTTATCGCGTTCTTTTACTTCGCTGATAATGCCCTGGATTCGTTCCTCGAACATCCCTCGCAGCATCGTGCCAGCGACGATGCCGGACATCTGAAGCTGAACGATGTGGGCGCTGCGCAATCGTTGAGGCAAGATCTCGGGCTCAAGCTCGATCTTGCGCGCCAGACCCTCGACGACGGCCGTCTTGCCGACGCCGGCTTCGCCGACGAGCATCGGGGAGTTCGCGCGTTCGCGATGGCAGAGTATCTCGACTATCTGCCTGATTTCTTCGTTGCGCCCGATGACCGGCGGCAGCTTGTCTTGACGAGCCAGCTTGTTCAAGCTCACGCCGAAATGTTTGAGGTATGGTGGAAGCTCATAACGCCGACGGTACTTTTCTTCCTTCTCTTCGTGACTGCGGACCCGGGTCGTTATCTTCTGCATAACCATCTCGCGGTCGGCGCCGAGCCGCCTCAGCAACTCGACCGGGTAGCTGTGAGTATCCGTGAAAAGCGCATAGAAAAGATCGGTTGACTCGATAAGCCTTCGCCCCTGTTCACGCGAATGCTTCAGCGCGTTGGACAGCAACGTCCTCAGCGGTTCGGATATCTTCATGCCGCGGCCGAGGTAGTCGCGCTGATCAAGCTTCGTTTCAAGCGCCTGTATCACTACCTGCGGATCCAGATTGAGGCTCTGCATTACCTCGTTGAAGAAGGGTCGTTCTACTTCGGCGATGGAAAGGAAAAGGTGTTCGGGCCCTAGCTGATTGTGGTCCCGGCCCCGAGCTTCCTCGTAAGCCTTTCGAATCAATCGGCGGCCACTTTCAGCAATCTTGTCAGTATAGATTTCTAGATCGATCATTATGTGAGACTTCCCCCGGCCGCCGGCAGCGCTCGATTCGAAACGTTCACCCACCCCGGCTGCGGATCCACGAAGCGAGTATATCAGAGTAGAAAAGTGGACTCAAGAATAGCGACTTTTCGCCGCAATGGTCCCCGCGCTTGGAGGCACATGATAAGCCGTGAGGTCATAGGCCGGATCTTTGAACGAAGCCCCTACCCGCGGTTCGTTCTGCGACTACGCCTTCCGCAGCATCGCTTTTTCCAGCTTCCCGTTTTGCGATGACGTTCGCGTATATCCCACGCCTCGCTCGCACCAGCAGTCCCGGCCTCGCAGCGTAGACATTGATCGCGTGAAACTTTGTGTCGCCACGCTCGCGTTCGGTTGAATACGCAAATATGTACTCGGTGCCTATCTCGGTGACGATCTGAGGGCAAAGTCTCCCAAACTCTTCGCGGGTGCCGGGATTCCAAATCGCGCCGCCGGTTTCCTCCGCGAGTCCCTTGAGAGTGATCTCAGCCGCTTCGAGCTGGCGATAGTAGGCGCGCAGCTTCTCGATCCGCTTGCGAGTCCCGGGATCGAGCATCTCGTACCACGAGAGCGCGTTGAAGGCACGCGGCTTCAGTTCGCGCAATAACATCTCGGTTTGGCTGACGACGTAGACGGTTGCACGCGCCCGATGAAGCGTGTGCAGCACCTTTTCAAAGTCGAGTTCGTCGAACGAGTCTACGCCGTCGGTCATAATCACCACGCTGCGAGGCCCGCTGACTTTTGACAGCACCTGTTCTGCAGCATAAACGAGGCTACGATAGAAATCAGATCTGAGGCCGGGCTTGAACTTCCATTGGAGCGCGGTGCGCAAGGCCTCCTTGTCACCCGTCCATTGCGAGAGCAGATTGGTCTTGTCCGAATAGGTGATCACCGCGGCTCGATCCTGTTCACCCAGCGAATCGACCATCTTCAACGCAAGGTCGCGATTTAGATTGAGATTCTTGAGCGTGCTGTCACCGCCGGCGTCGAGTATGAACAGGATATTCGCGGGCGTGTGCATGACCGAGTTAATGACCTGGCGTTTGCCGTCTTCGGTCAGTATGAAATCAGTTCGCAGAAGATTAGGAGGAAGTTTGCCCAGGTCGCTGCGTACGCTGACCGGAAGCAAGACTTCCTCAACGCGCAGGCGAATCGGTTCTTTGTCATCGCGACGTTGAGGAGCTTTCGGTTGACCCCGCATCCGGCCGCTTTGGGCTTGTACCTGCGCCGCCGCTGCGATGATCACCCAAAGAACCGCTGCTGCTTCTGCCTTCAACTTGAGCGACATATGAGATCCCCCAAGAGATCGACCTAATAACTATGAAAGGTTCTCGGCCTCGTTCTCGCGCTTGTGCGCCAATGAGTTTACTAAAGATCTCAGACAAATGATACGAAGACTTCGTTGGAAAGCAAACGTCCGGCGGCGGTCAGAGCCAATCGCCCGCCGGCCATCTCGATCAACCCCGCGTCGGCCAGTCTCGGCAGTTCGGCGCCGTAGCGCTCGATCACGTCAACACCATACTCCGCGTGGAACTCGGCGAGGCTGACGCCTTCGTTTAATCGCAGCCCCATGAATAGCGCTTCAGCCGCGCGGTCCGCTTCACTGAGCTCGCTGCGGTCAGCAATCGCGTTTCGGCTCTCGGTGATTCTTTCGATGTATGTCTCAGTCTTCAGAACGTTGACCCAACGAGCGAAACCGTCGTAAGAATGTGCTCCACACCCTATGCCATAGAACGGGGCTCCGGTCCAATATTTCAAATTATGTTTCGATCTGAACGGGCTGACCGGTTTGGCCGCCTCGCATTCGCAGCCGCGAGCGAAGTTGGAGATCTCATAATGCTCGTAGCCCGCCGCTTGCGTCGCGTCACAGATCATTCGATACATCTCGGCTGCCAGATCATCATCCGGAACCGGCCGCAGCCCGCGCTTTATCTGACCGTAAAGCTGCGTGCCCTCTTTAACCTCGAGCAAATAGAGCGACAGGTGATCGGGGCGGAAGGCGAGAGCTTCGCGGAGGTTCAACTCCCAATCCGCCAGGCTTTGGTCAGGCAGTCCGGCGATCAAATCGAGGCTGATGTTTTCGAAGCCCGCCGCTCGCAACACGTCGATCGTGCAGCGCGCGTTGCCGGCTGTGTGCGTCCGGCTCAGAGATACGAGCTCGCTGTCGAGAAAAGACTGGACGCCGACGCTCGCGCGATTGATCCCGGCTTTCAACCAGCCATCGGCTTTCGTTCTGGAAAGTGACGCCGGATTGATTTCGATGGTCACTTCCGCGTCGCGATCTACATCGAAGGCCGCTCGGCAGGACCGAACCAGCTCGGCCAGTTGCGCTGCATCGACGATCGAAGGAGTCCCGCCGCCAAAATATATCGTGTCCACCGCAGCGCGATCGCCCAACTGTTCGGTCAGGCGTTCACCCCAATAACCTAACTCGCGGCTCACGGCGCTTATGTAGCGCCGTGCCAGCACTTCAAAAAAATCGGTCGTGTTGAAATTGCAATAGGTGCACTTGCGCTCGCAAAAAGGAATGTGAATGTAGATGCCTGCTCGCCGTTGCACGCGCCGATTATAACACGCAACCTCCGACTGTATTGGCATACTAATCAATCAGAAGTATAGTTCAGAAGGACCGGAGAGTATCGCCGCATCGAGCCGCTGACCTGAAGAAGGAGAAAACTATGCTTCGAATATCTGACGCCGAGTACCTCGGCGATTACCGTGTGCGATTCGTGTTCGACAACGGACGCGAGGGTGTAGCTGACCTGCACGCGATGATCTTCGACGATCCTCGATCGGCTTTCGCACCGTTGCGGGATAAAGCGGCCTTTCGGCAACTATTCATCGAGCACGGTGCGCTCTGCTGGTCAGGCGATTTGGATGTCGCACCGGAGTACATCTACTACCTTACCTTCAGAGATGATGAAAGCTTGCGTGGACTTTTCGAGGAATGGGGCTACATCGGATCCGAAGTCGCGGTCTGACCTGTCCGCTTAGTTGACGGGCGCAGTAGCTCAACTCCTTCGAATGGTGGTATCCTTCCTCTCCCAAACAGGGCCCCCAACTGCAAACTCATTTTCGCGGCACTCTGATAGATCAGAAAGGCGGACAATTGATGAGCGACTTTGAGAGTCTCGCTGGTCAAAGAATCGTGGTCACCGGCGGCGCGGGCTTCGTCGGATCAAACGTCGTTCGCAGACTGCTGGCCGAGAATGCACGCGTCGTCGTCCTCGACGACTTCTACACCGGCGACGACAACAACCTGCCGGCCGGTGAAGCGAACCTCGAGGTTATTCACGGCAGCGTAACCGACTTCGATCTTGTAGGCGATGTGGTCAAGGACGCGAGTCTGGTCTTCCACCTCGCCGCTCGCAATATCATCGTCTCGACCCGGAATCCACGAGAAGACTACGAGGTCAACATCGGTGGGACTCTAAACGTGCTGATGGCCGCGCGAGAGTTGAAGATCCCGCGGGTGGTCTATTCCTCGTCGACTTCGGTCTACGGCAACCCGCGCTATCTGCCAATCAACGAGGACGACGCAACCAACATGCTGAGCCCGTACGCGGTGTCAAAGTTCGCGGGTGAGAATTACTGCAAGGCGTTTTATGAGAGCTATGGCTTGTCATCGGCGGTCGTTCGATACTCGAACGTATACGGAACGGCTCAGCGGCCTGACAATCCCTACTGCGGTGTCGTATCAAAGTTCTTTGAATCTGCGATGAAGGGTGAGTCTCCGCGAATTCACGGCGACGGCGAGCAGACTCGCGACTTCACATACATCGACGACGTGGTTGAAGCGACGTTGCTGGCGGGCATCAGCCCGAAGGCGGACGGGCAGGTCTACAACGTCGGGACCGGGCGCGAGGTGACCGTCAACCAGCTCGCGCGCGCGATAATCGAAATAACCGGCGCGAAAGTCGAGCCGGCTTATGTCGATCGCCGCGACATCGACAACATCCGGCGCCGCGTGGTGAACATCGAAAAGATTCGCCGCGAGCTGCGATGGATTCCCACATTCACAGTCGAGCAGGGTCTGCGTCGAACTTATCAATGGCTGAAAGAAACTTCGAAGTGAATACCGAGGTGATTGCCGGCGTCCGAGAGGCGCGCGAGGCAGTTCTGCAAACGAACGCCCGGCCGCGTGTGTTGTGCGTCGCTCCCGCCTGGAACGAAGGCGAACGCATCGCTCGCGTCGTCGGAGCCGTCCCCCACGACTTCGTGGAAACGACCGTTGTGGTAGATGACGGCTCGAGCGACGACACCGCCGATTACGCGGAGGCAGCCGGCGCCACGGTACTTCGTAGCGGCGCTAATCGCGGCGTAGGCGCGGCGATTCGAAGCGGAATCGATTACGCAATCGAACACGGCTACGACATTGTTGTAGTCGTGTCAGGCGGGGGCAAGACTCCTCCCGAACAAATACCCCGGCTCCTTGATCCGATCATCAAAGGCGAAGCTGAACTCGCTCAGGGCTCACGGTATCTGGACGGCGGAGAGTATTTGCGAATGCCTCTGCGCCGCAGACTCGGCACGCGAGGCTACACGGTTTTGTTTTCGCTTTTTTGCCGCCGCCGAGTGACGGATGCATCGAGCGGCTTTCGCGCAATCAAGGTTTCGCTGTTTGACGACAAGCGAATAAACCTATGGCAAGACTGGCTCGATCGGTATGAGCTCGAGCCCTATCTACTCTTCAAAGCTTTGCGGCTCAGACACAAAGTCGTCGAAGTACCGGTAACGATTGAGTACCCAAAGACCGACGGCATCGCCTACACCAAGATGCGGGCGCTAACGGATTGGTGGAAAATATTTCGACCGGTGATCTTTCTCGCCCTTCGGCTCAAGAGATAGAACCGGCAGCCGAGCTATTATCTAGAGTGTTGTGTCGCACCTTCCCCCTCCTGCGTTGACAAGACTCAGGGCGTAAGGTAGCATCCCGCCGATATCGCTCGACCTGGGGATAGGTCCTGTAGGAACTCAAACTCTTGAATAGTCGTTCAAGACCCCGGGCTCGCGACCGCTTTATCTCAGACGCCCCGCACTGTGGACATGAGATCATGGTGGCGTGAGACTACTCTATTCTGCCGGTGGGTTTCAATACATCTGTGACAGCGTTGGTTATCGTCACAACTGACGCTTATCCGGAAAAGCGAGAGTATCGCACTGCTGCGAGGGGATTAGATCGGAGGTCGCCCTTATCATCCGAGCAGGAGCCAAGCACGTGGTGTAGCGACGGTGAACCGCGACTTTGGCCGGATTCCTCCGTCGCTACGCGATGAGGTCGTCTACGGCACGACCTCGAACGGGCGCATCATGTCATTGTCCTCGTGTTCCAGGATGTGACAGTGCCAGACATACTTTCCAAGGATGTCGAAGTTGGCCCTGATCCGAGTAACTTCTCCCGGGTTGGCCCTGACAGTGTCTTTGCGGCCTGCCTCATTCGGGTCGGCTGGCTTAGGCATTCCATGAAACCTAAGCTGCCCGGTGTTCAGGTACTGTCTCACATCAAACTTCTGCCTATCGAGCACCTCAAACTGGACCAGGTGCAGGTGGATAGGATGAGTGTCTCCAGTCGTGTTGATAAGGCGCCAGACCTCGGTCGTGTTGAGCCTTGGCTTAGTCGTAGTATCGGCAGAAAAAGGCTCTCCCTCCAGCAACAATCTGATCGGGTTCTCATCTTCATCCAGGAATTCCTGAAGGGTCAGGTCCCTCGTCAACGATGCTGGCGGCAGGGGTGCAATCGCCGGAAGGCTCGAGGGCAAGGAGCTGGTGTCCGGCTGTGAGAGCGTGTTGCCCACCCTGAATTGCATAACCTGGCCGGTAGTGTTCGGGTCTGGAGTATCGCCTTCAGGGAAAGGCGCTTTGGCGGTATTGCGCAGAATAAGGGTCTGACCTGCGAAATCCGCGAAGTCGATGATCACATCGGCGCGCTCAGCCGGCGCCATTAACAGTTTAGAGCTTTTTGAGTTTCCGCGATCATTTAACAGCACGGGCGATGGAAGCAACCCTCCCTCGTTCCCGATCTGGTAAAAAGCCGGCCCGGGTGCTCTGTTTACTGAACCCGAAAGCTGCAGACTGTAGAAGCGAGCTTGTGAGCCATTCAGAAAGCGGAACCGGTATTTCCGAGGCTCGACCTCCAAGTACGGCCAAACCTTACCATTGACCAGTATCGTATCTCCGAAGAACTCCGGCACCCAAACGGGAGGCACGGGAGGAGAGGCATCTTGGCCTGTACTCGGATAAAAAAGCGAGCCGTCGGCATTGAACATCCGGTCTTGGATGACCAACGGAATTTCAAAATCTCCGCTGGGCAGATTGAGTCCATCTTCCTCGTCATCTCGCAGCAGGTAGAATCCCGCCAGTCCGGCGTAGACGTTCAGCCGGGTGATAGCGAGGGCGTGATCGTGGTACCAGAGGGTGGTCGCTCGCTGAGTGTTGGGATATGCGAGGGTTCGCGAAAAGCCTGGTAAGAACGTGTCCAGAGGACCGCCGTCGCTCTCGGGCGGCACGTGGCCGCCGTGGAGGTGCACAGCGGTGCGCACGTCTCCCTCTTGCTTCGCATTATCAAGGGTTTCATCCACGGGGAGGAAGTGATTTTGAGGAAGGTTGTTTATCCATTTGACCTGGATTGGCACGTCCCGCCGAGCTTCAATGGTTGCGCTGGGGTAGCTGCCTTGAGTCAGCCCGGCGTCGCCATATCCCCAGACCGGGGTCGGGTCGAGCTGGCTGTGGAGTTGTTGGGTGAACGAATTCATTGCCACTTCATAGTAAGCGGCTCCCCCAGCAACTCCGGAAAGCGGTTGCATTACCGGGGGAATGGGAAGCGGATCGAGATACTTGGTGAGGGGCTGAGTTGCCGCGAACGCCCGCGGTAAGTTCCACTTCCAAGATACCAGGGCGGCTGCCCCAGTCAAAGAACCTATCTTTAGAAACTGTCTCCTGGTTGGCATTGGATGCCTCCTTTTGTAGGGGAGGCAGGAGCTGTGGGTAGCGGTGAGAGATACGGGGGCTCCTGCTCTCTGCTTTACAAGTGCGGCGTTTTTACTACTGCCGAGATTGCGCGATGGGCAAGCTACGTACCAATAAAAAGTATCGCAAACTGTACAATGTTTCGCCCAATAGTGGGTCAAATGACCCTGGCGTACCTACAGCGATGTGAGTTTTTCGTTTTAGTTGGGGAGATTTCCTTGCCGATTGAGCAAGGGACTAAACTCATCCAGTGGATGATTGAGGTCCAGCTCTTTGTGTAGGCCTGACCTTGCCGTCGCCGGACCATCAAACCTGGTTGGGCGGCGGCAAGGGGGATCATGCGTAAGAGCCCAGAGCAATCCCAGGAATATGGTTACAAATGACCTGCACAAATATTCGGTCGTCCGTACGGACGCCACTGGCAAGGTACTTATTTCCCGTCGTCGATTAGGGGGTGCTCTTAAGACAATCCTTCGTCGGAGGATTGGTCAGCGACCTTGCAAGCTCACTGCGAAACTGACCGAAGTGACTGCGTACTTCACCCATATTCACATCAGCCTCTTTCGTGATTTGACCGATCGACATCCCGGCGACTAGTTTCGCAATGATGCCGTCGAGCGGCAGATCGATTCTGTCCGCCAGAAGCACCGCCGCAACGAATTGACCAAACGGAAAGTCGGTAAGCGCATCGAACTTGTCTTTTAGTTCCTTCGCGGTACCAACATCGGTCGTGTGCGCGGCTAGGATGCAAAACACCACCTTGCGGCCTAGCTGGTCTGCCGCTTCCTCGGCCTTTGCGCCGGTCTTGTTGGCTTCTTTGTTGAGCTGTTTCATCTCCTGCTTGCTGGCTTTTTTGTCCCCGCTCTGCCCTTGAGCAGATGCGTAGCTCGCGGTCAGCGACAGAAGCAACGTAGCGATCATCAGTGTCAATGCTCGTCTCAAATCAAAACCTTTCATGTCATCCTCCTAAAATAAAAAAACTCGCAATGCCGAAGCACGCGAGCATAAGCGTCACGTCTCACTTCGGCGTTGCCTCGACCCTATCCTCTAGAGGAATTTAGGCCGACACTTTGCGCGCCTCTCTTTCGATGGGTTGCCATTTTTGGTGAGGATAAAATCTTGGAGGCATCAGAAGTCTAAGGGGGCGCGTTGGCCACGTCAAGAATAATCACGCGGGACAGAATAATCACGAGGGCAAAGAGCGAAGGCCACCGACGCGCAAGAGTTGCAGCAGAGGAGATATCGAGTCATTGCGCTTAAACCCATTATCTCTTGCTCGACTCAGACCTGCGCTCAGCTTGTCGACCGTGCTCCTAGAGTGCCGGTTTACCATCGAGTATCCGAACACTGCTGCGCCTATCGTCGTTCTTGCACTTGGCCTTAAACGCTAGGGTGCTGAAAAGGTCCCAACATCGCCGGGCCTGCGAAGCATTTTGTTGACTTCCCCGCAGTGCAGCTCTTCCTCCGCGATCATCCTGCGCGCATACTCTTCAAGGAGCACCGAGCGATCACGCACCAGCTCCAAAAGCTCTCTGTACAACTCGGTCGCTGCCTTCTCAACCTCGAGCGACTCGCGCAGGATGTCGTTAATCTCGTGCTTGTGCGTTTCCAGCAGCGGCCCGATGTTGAGCGAAGGATGCTCGCCGAAGTGAGTCACCAGTTCACCGGCGGCATGCGCGTGCGCGAGTCCGGTAGTCGCTTGCTCTCGCAGCCATGAGATGATCGGAATCCTGCTGTAGCCGAAAACCATAAGCGAATAGTGCGTGTACCGAACGACGCCTGCCAACTCATCTTCTAGAATCCTGTTCAGCAATCCGATCACTGCCGTCTTGTCTAACTCTTGCTGTGCCATGCTTCCTCCTCCGCGAGTCCAGTTTTTCGCGCGTCAACCTGGGAATTATACTGGAGCGACTCAACGATGCAACGCCGGGTTACTCGTTTGAGGCGGTCGCTCGCGACGTGTTATCGTTAGCATTCGCCACCCAGATCGCCGCGCGCTGGTCTATTGCCGAGGGACTCCAAAAAGTGAGCAGCAACACCCGAGCCCACGAGGCTCTTCAAAAACATTTCGGCTTCACTGACTTCCTCGAAGGCCAGGCCGAAGTCATCGAGTCGGTGCTCGCCGCTCAGAACGCCGTAGTCGTCATGCCAACAGGCGGCGGCAAGTCGCTCTGCTATCAGTTGCCGGCGTTAATGCTCGACGGAGTCACGCTTGTCGTTTCGCCGCTCATCGCGCTGATGAAAGACCAGGTGGATGCGCTCGCCGCCCGCGACATCCCCACTACTTTTATCAACAGTTCACTCGGTTACGCCGAGACCAACAAACGGCTGAGCGAGATCCGGCGAGGCATTTACAAACTTGTTTACGTGGCGCCCGAGCGATTTCGAAGCCAGGCTTTCATGGACACAATCGCGACCGTCAAAGTGAGGTTGTTCGCAGTTGATGAAGCGCACTGCATATCGCACTGGGGACATGACTTCAGACCCGATTATCTGAGGCTCAAAGACGCGGTGGAACGCCTCGGGCATCCGCAGATAATCGCGCTCACTGCGACCGCGACGCAGAAGGTCAGAGCGGACATCAGCGAACAGCTAGGCTTAACCGATCCCCGCTATCTCGTAGCCGGCTTCGATCGCCCGAACCTTGCTCTTCGAGTCGTTCACGTCTCAGCCGAGAAAGAAAAACTGGATACGCTCAAGCGAATAATCAAGACATCGGGCGGCTCGGGAATCATCTACGCCGCGACTCGCAAGAGCGTCGAGCAGATCGCCGGCAAGCTCAAGATGGCCGGCCTAAGCGTCGAACCTTATCACGGCGGGATGGGTGAGATTGAGCGAACTCGCGCGCAAGACAGCTTCATGGGCGGCCACGTGCAAGCCATCATCGCCACCAACGCTTTCGGCATGGGAATAGACAAACGTGACATTCGATTCGTCGTTCACTATCACCTGCCCGGCTCGATCGAAGCCTACTATCAAGAGGTCGGACGCGCCGGGCGAGACGGTCTTCCCGCCGACTGCCTGCTGCTGTTCAACTACGCCGACACCCGCACGCAACAGTTCTTCATCGAAGGCAATCATCCGCCGCCGGAATTGATCCGCCGCGTCTATCACGAGATCGCATCATTCGGACTCGAGAAGATCGAGATGTCCGCGCGCGAGCTGGCCCAGCGGCTCGGTGAGAAGAACGATATGTCGATCTACTCCGCGTTGGTCGTGCTTGAAAAAGCCGGCCACATCGAGCGCGGCCGTTCGACCGACAAGAACATCATCGTGCGGCTGACCTCTCGCGTGGACACGGCGCTCGATCAGGTCGACGGCGACTCAGCCGAAGCCTCCGTGTTGCGCGAGCTGATCTTCAATCGAGACATCAATGATCGTGAGCAAACTGAGATCGATCTGAACGCAATGGGGCGGGCGCTCGATCTTGACGATGGCCAGATTCGACGCGCGCTTCGGGGGCTTTCAGCACGCGGCGTCATATCGTACCGCAACGCATACCAGGGTCGCGGAATAAAGTTGCTGGATAGTCCGCCGGCCCGCGCGCTGCGCATCGACACCAAAGAACTGGCTGCGCGAGCGGCCGCCGAACAGTCGAAGCTGCGCAAGATGATCGACTACTGCTATAGCAAAGCCTGTCTGAGGCGATTCATCTTGAGTTACTTCGGCGATCGCAAAAAGGTCGAGCGTTGTCAGACTTGCTCGGTATGCGCGCCACACCCGGCGAGCTACGTTGACGACTCGCGCTCCGAGAAGGCTCGTGCCGGCGCCGGCACGTTGAGAGTCGGCTCGGCGTCACGCTCGGCCAAACTTCCCGCGGCTACTGGAATCGACGAGATGATCATCGATAACGCGCCAACGGGCAGTGAGCTTCGCGCTGAGTTGAGAAAACGCGCAGAGCTTGACCGGTCAATGAGCGAACCGGCAAGCTTTACCGAGCCCGAAGCACCTCACGGTCGCAGCCTCAATCCATCCGAAACGATCGTCGTCAGGAAGATATTGAGCTGCGTAGCAAGGCTGAATGGCAGATTCGGCAAGGGCACGGTCGCCGCGGTGCTCCGCGGCTCGAGCGCGAAGCAGGTGACCGAGCATCATCTGGACCGTCTATCAACATACGGTTTGCTTCGCGAGATGACACAGGACGACATAACTGCGTACGTCAAAGCGCTCGTTCAAGCAGGCTGCATCGCGGTGGGCCGCAGTCAGTATCCAACAGTGAGTCTCACCGATTTCGGCCGAGAGGTGATGATGGCTCGCGCCGAGGTCACCCTCGAGTTGTCTTGAGGCCTTTTTGTGATAAATTCTAGGCGGAGTCATTAATGCAAACCGAACAGCCGGCTTCCGGCGTTCTTCAAGTAAACGAAAAGGGCTTCGGCTTCCTTCGTCATGCGGAGAGCAACTATCTGCCGTCGCCTAAAGATGTCTTTGTCCCTCGAACCTTGATTCAGCACTTCAGGCTAAGAGAAGGCGTTCAACTGTCGGGAACGGCAAGCCCGTCGGATGAGACGCGCGGCGGGCGCGGAGGCCGTGGCCGCGTTCAATCCGATCAACTCACGAGCATCGAACTCATCAACGGAACAGATCCCGATCAGTACTCTAAGATGCCCGAGTTCACTAAGCTGACCAGCGTCGATCCCACGGAATGTCTCGAATTGTCGAAGGGCAATCCCAACATGTCAATGCGAGTGCTCGACCTGATAGCACCGATCGGCAAAGGCCAGCGCGGCTTGATCGTCGCGCCGCCCAAGACCGGCAAGACCACGCTCATCGAAGAAATCGCCGAAGCCGTTGCCGACAACCATCCTGAGACGTACCTGGTCGTTCTGCTGGTCGATGAACGTCCCGAAGAAGTCACGCACCTGAAACGCCGCGTGCGTGGCGAGGTGATCGCTTCATCAGCCGATCAGAACGCCGACTATCATCTGATGATCACTCACCTTGTACACGAACGCGTGAAGCGGATGGTCGAATGCGGGCAAGACGTCGTGATGTTGCTCGATTCAATCACGCGATTGGCTCGCGCTTCGAACCGCGAGACCAGCCGCCGAGGCCGAACCATGAGCGGCGGCGTCGACTCACGCGCTCTGGAATTCCCGCGCAAGTTTTTCGGTGCGGCCCGCAAAGCCGAAGAAGGCGGCTCGCTGACGATCATCGGCACGGCGCTGATCGACACCGGCAGCCAGATGGACGAAGTGATCTTTCAAGAGTTCAAAGGAACCGGCAATCTGGAAATCCAATTGGATCGCAGGCTGGCCGAAAGAAGAATTTGGCCGGCGATAGACATCTCGAAGTCAGGCACTCGCAAAGAGGAGAAGCTGTTCGACGCGGACACGATGCCGCAGATCAACCTTCTCCGACGCGCGCTGGCCAACAAGAAGCCGATCGAAGCGATGGAAATGTTGCTGAAAGGCTTGAGCGAGACGCGCGACAATCGAGAGTTCCTGGATAAGTTGAAGCAGAATGCCTGATAGACGACTTCAGCACTAACCTGACTTGGGCCTGTCTCATTTGAGATCGCTAGTCGGCCAAGCTTGAACCAGCTATCCGAAAAAACCTGGGAATGGTATACAGAGCCCTATGAGCGAAGAGCGATTCAAAGAGCGGCAAACGGACGTGCGCAAGGCGACGCAGCGGTTGAGCGAAGCGGTTCAGCAACCCGAAAGCGACATCCTCCGCGACGCAGTCATTCAGCGCTTCGAGTTCTCCTTCGAATTGGTTTGGAAAACGTTGAAGCTCTATCTCGAGCGACAGGGGCACGAATGTGGCGGCCCTCGTCCGACGCTCAAGAAAGCCTTCACCGAAGGTCTTATCAGCACGCCCGAGGAGGGGGATGTTTGGCTGCAGATGCTCGAGGACCGCAATCTCACTAGCCATACCTATGACGAAGAATTGGCTATTCGCATCTATCAGCACATTGCCGGTAGTTACGCCGAGCTACTGGGAAAGATGGCCGACAAGATTCAAGGGCTCACGTGGGATTGAAATCATGAAATCCATTGCTCTTCGAGACAAAGACCTCCTGGCATTGCGTGGCGCGCTCGCGCGATTTCCATCCGTCCGGGAAGTGAGAGTGTTCGGCTCCCGCGCGACTGGGAGCGCCCGCCGAGCTTCCGATCTCGACCTGGCGATCTCCGCTCCAAACGCCACCGCGCAGGAATGGGCCGACCTCTTTGAGGCGCTTGAGGAAGCGCCGATCATCTATGAACTGGATCTCGTTCGCCTGGATGAGACCTTCAACGCCCGGTTGCGAGAAAGGATCGAGCGCGAAGGCATAACTGTTTATCCGGAAGAGGCGACAGTACAGGATCGCTTCGTTCAAGAGACGAAGGAATGAGGGCTAGCACAGAAGGCCTCTTTTGTGATGGCGCGGAACAACAAGTAGTGCAATAATGACTCCAATTTCAATGGAGACGTGCTGTGGCCTCCCTTTCACAGTGCTGCCAGGATCCTGAAATTATTTAAGTGAAGGTTTCATCTTAGACGCTTCTCCAAAAGGGAGGTTCCAATGTATTACCGAGATGGCGTGCTGGTTCCAACAGAACCAGCGGTGGATCTAGTTCGGTTGCTTAGCGAGGGTACATACACAAGCTTCCCACAGGCGCTCAAGGAATTCATAAGCAATGCTTTCGACTCTGATGCGACAAGGCTGGACATCAGGATCGATGACGACGCCAATGCGATCACAATCCGGGACAACGGCGATGGATCAGCAAGAAGCTTTCTTCTATCGACCGCCGCATCGTTCGTCAATCTGATCGCGGTAGGCTCGTCCTTTTTCAGCAGCCTGCTAGACTAGCCAAGGTCAAAGCCAACTTCAATCGCTGAATCCGCTGTAGTAGGATTGTCCTTTCAACTCGAGTCTCCAATCTTAACCGGCAAGGTGAACGATGAATCAAACCTACATCCGCGATGTATCGAAGCACGTCGGAGAAGAAATCACCCTCAAGGGTTGGCTTTATAACATGCGGTCCAGCGGCAAGCTGATGTTCCCGCAAGTCCGCGACGGGTCAGGCATCATTCAAGGAGTTGTCTTCAAGAAGAACGTCCCCGAACAGGTGTGGAACGATTTCGAGAAGCTCACGCAGGAATCCTCGATCATCGTGACCGGCAAGGTCCGAGCCGACGAGCGCGCGCCGGGCGGGTACGAGCTTGATCTGACCGGCGTAGAAGTCCTGCAGATCGCTCACGATTATCCGATCACGCCCAAAGAACACGGCGTTGAGTTCCTGATGGACAATCGGCATCTGTGGCTGCGCTCGAAACGGCAGCACGCGATACTCTCGATCAGAGCAGAGGTGATTCGAGCCGTTCGCGACTTCTTTGACTCGAACGGATTCCTGCTGATGGACACGCCGATCTTCACACCCGCCGCGTGCGAAGGCACGACGACTCTGTTCGAAGTGGACTACTTCGACGACAACAAGGCGTACCTCACGCAATCGGGTCAACTCTACAACGAAGCGACCGCCGCCGCGTTCGGCAAGGTCTACTGCTTCGGCCCGACCTTCCGCGCCGAGAAGTCGAAGACGCGCCGCCACCTGACCGAGTTTTGGATGGTCGAGCCCGAAGTGGCCTACGCTGAGCTTGACGACATCATGAATCTCGCCGAAGAGTTCATCACGTTCATCGTTCACCGAGTGCTCGAGAATCGGCGCAAGGAACTGGCGGAGCTTGAACGCGATATTTCAAAGCTTGAGAAGGTCGCGCCGCCATTCCCGAGGCTTCAATACGACGACGCAGTAAAGATGCTTCAAGAAGCGCACGCTAAGGGCGAGCTTCAAGAGCGGTTCGAATGGGGCGGGGACTTCGGCGCACCCGATGAGACTTACCTATCGAGCCAGTTTGATCGCCCTGTGCTGGTGCATCGCTACCCGGCGGCGGTGAAGGCTTTTTACATGAAGCCGGACGCAGAGCGGCCCGAGCTTGCGCTGTGCGTGGACGTGCTGGCGTCTGAGGGCTACGGCGAAGTGATCGGGGGCGGCCAGCGCGCGGATGACCTGGAGTACTTGCTGAAACAGATTAAGGCTCACGGTCTGCCGGAAGAAGCATTTGATTGGTACCTGGATCTTCGCAAGTACGGGACTTTTCCGCATGGCGGATTTGGGATGGGCATCGAGCGCTGCACGGGGTGGCTGTGTGGGATTGAACATATTCGCGAGACGATTCCCTTCCCGAGGATGTTGTACCGGTTGAAACCCTAGCTGGATTAAGGAAGCTTTCCGCGATGCCGCTTTACCGCAGAGAGCGCAGAGAGCCCTTCTCTGCGGCACCTCGGCGTTCTCTGCGGCTCTGCGGTGAAATTGCTCTCAATTACTCAAGGGGAGCGAGGTGAGGTTTGAACGAAGGCGACAAGCGAAAGCGCATAACAGTATTCGGCGGCTCGCGGTGCGGGCCGGACGCGGCCGAGTATCAAGAGGCCCTCAGGCTCGGCCGCTTGTTAGTCGACGCAGGCTTCGATGTTTGCTCGGGCGGCTACGCCGGTGTCATGGAAGCCATCAGCCGCGGCGCCCACGAAGCGGGCGGTCACGTCATCGGCGTGACGATGGAACAGTTCAAGTCCGCGCCTAACCCTTATCTCAAAAAGATCGAACCGAGCGCTGATTTCTACACGCGGCTTCAAATACTGATCCGCGACTCGGCTGGCTACATCGCGCTGCGCGGAGGAATGGGAACCGTCACCGAGATATCGCTCGTTTGGAACAAGCTGGTGATGAACGTGCTTCCGCAGCGGCCCTTGATCCTGCTCGGCGAGTGCTGGCCCGGCGCCATCGAATGCCTGAGCCAGCACCTCGTGATTTCTGAGAGCGACCTCGAGCATCTTTCCTTCGCCGAAACCGCCGAGCAAGCTGTCGCGATTCTGAAGGAACGGATATATTGAAACAAGGCGTGATGAACAAGAAGGCTAAGATTATCGGAGTGCCGATGGACCTGGGCGCGGGTCGTCGAGGCGTTGACATGGGGCCTTCGGCAATTCGCATAGCCGGTCTCAATCAAGCGATAGCGCTACTGGGCTACGAAGTTCTGGACGCGGGAAACGTTCACGTTCGCCCGGCCGAATCCATCGAGCGCACCAGTCCGCGCGCGCACTTCCTGCCGCAAATCGCCGAGGCAGCCGAAGAACTCGCGGCGATGGTGGAAGCGGCCCTGGACGACGGCGCGCTTCCGGTCATCCTCGGCGGGGATCATTCGATCGCCATCGGCAGCGTCGCAGGCGTCGCCAGCTTCTACCGCAAGCACAACAAGCGAGTAGGCATCGTCTGGCTGGACGCGCACACCGATGTCAACACCCCCGAGACTTCGCCATCCGGCAACATTCACGGGATGCCGCTAGCGGCGCTGCTCGGCCGTGGAGCGCGCGAGCTGACTCACGTCGCGGGATTCGCGCCGAAGGTCCTGCCCGAGAACGTCGCCGTGATCGGCGCCCGCAGCATCGATCCCGGCGAGCGCGACTTCATCAGGAGCACCGGCATCCGCGTCTTCTCGATGAGCGAACTGGATGAACGCGGACTTCCAGACGTCGTAGCCGAAGCGGTCGAGATCGCTTCGCTGAACACGGCCGGGTTTCACGTTACCATGGACATGGATTTCATCGATCCGTTCTACGCACCAGGCGTGGGGACCCCCGAACGTGGGGGCGCGACTTACCGCGAGAGCCATCTGGCGATGGAGAAGATCGCGGACTCCGGCCGAGTGCTTTCTGTTGAGCTGACCGAGGTGAATCCGGTGTTCGACACGGCAAACCAGACCGCACTGCTCGCTGTCGAACTAATACTGTCCGCGCTTGGAAAGAAGATCCTGTGAAGCCATCACCGCTTAACGTTCACGAGGTGCCACCCGAGTTTAATCGCGGCTTGCGCGCGGAGGCGGCGCCGGGAATCGACCGCGATACCCTCGTTGTTGAGCTTCAAGATCGAATAGCGAAGCTCAACGAGCAGTCTCGAATATTCATTCCACTGATCGCGCTCGTGCTTATCGCGTCGATGCCGGTTTGGTCGAAGTCGCCCGCGCGATTCCTGTTGCTGCTTCTGAGTCCCTTCGTCTTGCTCCCACTGGGATTCTGCATCGCTCATCTCTTGCTGGCGTGGCGCAGGATCGCTATCGCCAGGAGCCGAATCCGCAACTGGGATATGACTAACGAGCGGGGAAAGAGGTAGCGCAGATCTTAGTCTGTGCGCTACATCGCAGGTGAGGTTCTGATTTGCCAAGGAAACTAAGAGTCGGGGTGATCTTCGGAGGGCGCTCGGGCGAGCACGAGGTCTCGCTTCGTTCGGCGGAGTCCATCATCAATGCCATGGACAAATCCAAGTACGAAGTCGTGCCCATCGGCATCACCGCGGAGGGGCGATGGCTTGTGTCGGGGAACGCAACCGCGATGCTGCCCGAGGCGGTGATGGCTTCAAAGAGCCCTCGACAGGTCGCGATCATCGGTGACCCGACGAAACAAGGGCTGACTCGGCTCGATGACGGAGAACACACGCTGTCGAGCGAGCCTCTCGACGCGGTCTTTCCCGTGTTGCACGGCACCTACGGCGAAGACGGCACAATCCAGGGCTTGCTCGAAATGGCTGGCGTTCCATACGTTGGTTGCGGAGTGCTTGCTTCAGCAACTGGCATGGACAAGGTCGCGATGAAGCAGTTGTTCCAAAGCGCCGGTCTCACGATCGCCGAGTACGAATGGTTCTTGCGATCGTCGTGGGAAGAGAATTCTGTTGCCGTGGTTGATCGCATCAGCCGCTCGCTCGGGTTTCCGGTGTTCGTTAAGCCTGCAAATCTCGGCTCATCCGTCGGCATCTCGAAGGCAATCAACAAACAGGAACTCCACGATGCGATTGACGATGCCGCGCGCTACGACCGAAAGGTAATTGTCGAGCGCGCGATCAACGGACGTGAGATAGAAGTGAGCATACTGGGTAATGAACATCCGGCGGCAAGCCTACCGGGCGAGATAATCCTGGGCCACGAGTTCTACGATTACGAAGACAAGTACATCGACAGCGCCTCGAGAACCGAAGTGCCGGCGAGGCTTCCACGCGAGATAATCGAGCGAATCCAAAGCGACGCCATACGCGCGTTTCAGGCGATTGACGGATCGGGGCTGGCTCGCGTCGACTTCTTTGTTGAAAGCAAAACGAATCGAGTAATCATAAACGAGATAAACACGATGCCCGGATTCACTTCGATCAGCATGTATCCGAAGCTTTGGGAGGCCAGCGGGATTCCTTATTCGGATTTGATAGATCGCCTCATCCAGTTAGCGATCGAGCGCCATCGCGACAAGTCGCGGAACTTGACAAGCTACCAGCCGAGGCGTGAAGCCGGTGGTGAATAGCCGTCGGGGTGTGCGCGTCAGGTTTTCGCGCATACGCACACACCAGAGATCGTCTGAAACATTCGCATGGTGAAAACTGGCACCAAGGGACAACTCATGTGTTGACCAATACCCCATCTACTCGG
The DNA here is from genome assembly GCA_038040445.1 of Acidobacteriota bacterium. Classification (NCBI taxonomy): domain Bacteria; kingdom Pseudomonadati; phylum Acidobacteriota; class Blastocatellia; genus Candidatus Onstottus; species Candidatus Onstottus frigus. The sequence goes on from JBBPIG010000019.1 coordinate 46,076, forward strand.
AGCTTCTCCTGGTTATTTGAGACTTAACTTTGGCCCTATGCTTGCCAACGATTAACATGGCGCGCCCGCAGCATGCGACGCGGATAGTCCGGCGTGGATGGTTTTGAACCAAGATCATCTCGATACGAATCACTTTCTCATCAACTGAATCTTTTAGCGCCGCGCGGGTCCCACCAACCGCGCGGCTTTTTTTTCTCGCCGCGCTTTACAGCCGTCCGTTAATCGCTGCAATCATCTCTCGAACTGCGCGTTCCATTCCTACCAGAGCCGCTCGCGCGACAATGTTGTGGCCGATGTTCAGCTCTTCAATCGGATAGATCTCGGCGATCGCGCCGACGTTGCGGTAAGTCAATCCGTGGCCCGCCGCGACCTTCAGCCCAAGCTCATCCGCTCGACTCGCGCAAGCGGAAATGCGAACCAGTTCTGCGTCGACCTGCGCCGGATCGGAAGCGCGTGCCGGATCCGTAAGCTCCGCGAAGCGAGCCGTGCATATTTCGATCTGCTGTGCGCGCACTCGCCCGCAAGCTTCGATCTGGGCCAAATCGGGATCTACAAAGATGCTGACCAGCACCCCGGCGTCCGAAATCTCATTGACTGCAAGCTTGATCCCTTCCTCGTGCGCGGCCACATCGAGCCCGCCTTCGGTCGTCACTTCGTCGGCTCGTTCGGGCACCAGCGTAGCCGTATTGGGACGAACATCGCACGCGATCCTTACCATCTCTTCGGTGGCGGCCATTTCGAGATTCAAATGAGACTTGACCACGCCCCGCAGGAGCCGCACATCTTCATCCTGAATGTGCCGGCGATCGCCTCTAAGATGAATCGTAATTCCGTCGGCGCCCGCAAGGTCTGCCAGCACGGCTGCGGCTACGACGCTCGGCTCCCAGGTGCGGCGCGCCTGGCGGATTGTCGCGATGTGATCGATGTTGACGTTCAGTCTGATTGTCATGGTGACTCAATGACCCGACGGACCGAGCGGCTCGCTACTGCTCGCGGTATTGGCTAGCCGGTAGTCATCGGGCGGATTCTTGTAGCGGCCCGCCGCGTCGTTCACCCGTATGCGAATCAGATCGGCGAACATATTCATCGAGTCGCGCAGATAGTTCAACTTGTTCTGCAACTCGCCGCCTTCGACGTGATTCCAAACCACCGGCACTTCGAGCAAACGATTCCCCTGCTTCTTGGCGATGTATAACACCTCCGGGTCGAAGCCAAAACGATCGACGCGCTGGAGCGCGAACACCGGAAGCGCGGCCTCGCGCCGGAACGCCTTGAAGCCGCACTGTGTGTCCTTGAATTTCAGCCCGGTAATAATTCGCATACAGAAATTGAACACGATGCCGCCAAACTCGCGCATCGCCGGCTGGTGCACGCCGATCAGCCCACGGTCGAGCGCTCGAGAGCCAATAGTCACGTCCGCCCGGCCTTCTGAAATCGGATCGATCAGCTTCGAGGCTTCGGTGATCGGAGAAGAAAAATCGGCGTCGCTGAACAGGACTATTTCGCCCTTCGCCTCGGTGAGTCCGCGCTTTACGCTATAGCCCTTCCCACGATTGGGTGTGTTCTTCACAACGCGCAGCTCATGCCCGGCGTCACGGTATCCGGATATTCTGTCCGATACCCATCGGGAAGTTTCATCCGAGGAGCCGTCATCCACGACTATCACTTCGGCGCGGTAAGATTGAGTTTCAAGGAAACGCAAGAGATCATCCAGACTGCGCCCAATGCGTTTTTCTTCGTTATAAGCGGGAACAACGATGGATAAGAACCAGGCCATATGAGTTAGCGATGATGTTGATCGGCAGGTCGGACTATAGCATATCGATGTTCAGTTAGTCAGTGGTTCGAGGCGGCGATAAATGCCCCTGATGATGGCGGCTGTTGCGTTCAACTGCCGGCGCCGGGGACTTTGCGGCCTTTGCGAGTCTTAGCGTGCTTTGCGCGAACCCGGTGTTCCCGCAAAGTCACCTCCCACATTATGGAGTAGCCGGCGTCGCCGCTCGCGAACCAACTCGAAACCGGCTGTCGAAGCCTGTTTCACCACCGGGGCCGTGGGAAAAAAGCTCGAAGTTCGTGCCGCCATCCGCCGTTTGATAGACATAGTCATTTCCCCACGGGTCAACTTCGGGGACGTGATCAAGGTAAGGCCCGAACCAGACGCCATGACTCTCATCGAAGTCCTGCCTTACTGCTGCCGGCTTGCGAACGAGGCATATCAGTCCTTCAGCGTTGGTCGGGTAACGCTGCACATCATCTCTGAATCTTTCGAGCGCGGCGGCGAGCGCATTGAGATCGCGCTGGGCCGCCTGTTCACGCGCCATAGTTTTTTGAGTCTCGAGCCGGTTGCGACTCACGATGCTCAAAGCAACCGCGCCGGCCGCGACAATCGCCAACGCAACCGTGGCGGTGATGAATATTCGCTTGCGGGTGCGCGCTCGGCGGACAATCGCTTCATGCTTTTCCGGTGAGAAAACCAACGTTGGATCAGGGCGGTGCGTGGTTGCAGTCTTGCGGGCCAACTCAACGTGCGCCCGCGCCGAGCCTGCGCCGACCGGAGAATAGCAATGCACACAGTAGCGACGATCTAGCGCCACCCTTGCGCCGCACTCCCGGCATATGTGTGCGTCCTGTTCCTGAGTTGCCATGAAGTCCTACAGCGTCAAGTTTAGACCGGTCGCCGCCGTTGATTCAATGCGGGAGACCCGTGTAAAGTCACAGTCAGTAGCGAGCAACTTATGTACAAGAGAGTAGGACGACATTTCACATTGGCAGCAATGTTTTTTGCCACGCCAATAGTTGTAAATAGCAAACTGGTGAAAGTGGATGAATGTCCGAGGCTAATCATAGTCCAGAACTAATGATAGCTGGTGGGTCGCTGCTCCAGGCGTGAAACCCGGCGGTGCCCTTCCTTCAACTCCCTCATTCTAATAAAGTGAAAGGTTGAGATTGGCGCCGGTGATTCGGCTTCACCGATGTTGAATCACTCGCCGGAAGAACTGAATCATTTCACTCCACGCCTGATCGGTAACCTCCGGGTCGTAGCGCGGACCTTCGTCTCGCATGAAAGCGTGCTCGGCGGGATAGAGGCTGATCGAGAACTTTGTGCCGGCGCGCTCGAGCGACGTCTGTATCTTTGCGCGGCCTTCTTCCGGAACATGCGGATCCAGCGTGCCGAAGACCATCAATAGCTCGCCTCGAATATCCGAGGCTCTTTCAAGCGAGCCGGCGTCTTCATCCTTTCCTAACTTGCCGTTGTGAATCCCAGTCCCATAGAAGCAAGCCGTCGCGAGCACATCGGGCTGAAGCGCGGCTCGAAATGCGAGGTGTCCGCCGATACAAAACCCGCCTGCGCCGAGCTTGTCTTTCTCAACACTCGAATGTTGATTCAGATAATCGAGGGCCGCCCGGCAATCGGCATCGAATTCACCAACCTCAGTCTGCGCCGCGCCAGCCATTCCTCGAATTCGGCCTTCGTCGTCGAACGGAATCACCGTTCCCGCTGGCTCGATTCGATGGTAGATCTCAGGCGCGGCGACCACGAAACCGTAGCTCGCCAGTCGCACGCATGACCTGAGCATCGGTCCAGTGAGTTGAAAGATGTCCGAGTAAAAGAGAATCCCAGGAAACTTCCCTTCCGCTTTTGGCGCGGCGACGAACATTCGCATCTGGCTTCCGTCGACTGGGACGCTGGCGTATTGAGTGGTGATTATCATTGGATTCTTAAAAGGCGCCGCTTCTAACCAACCCGCAACTTTCGGCGAAGCCACCCTGAGAACCACCTCAGGGCTGTTCGAAAAAAGCCGTGCGTCGGTGGAGCCTCGTGCGCTTCGGTTTTTGCTTCGGCTTCGATGGCGGTGAAAAACTGCGCAGCCATCATCTTCACCGCGCCCTGAAGCATGCGCTGCCCGACACTGGCAATTGTCCCGCCGACCTGTACTTCGCCCGTGTAGCGGACTACGGTGACGCCGTTCCGCTCCTCGAGGTCGAGGTCGCCGGCGCCCTTTAGAAAGCCCGGCTGGCCTTTCCCGTCCACGATCATGCGAAAATGATGCGGCGGGCTCATGTCTTCGAGGCGAACGTTGCCGGTGAACAATCCCTTGATGGAGCCGACTCCGGCGCGAAGAGTCGTCGAGTATGCATTCTCTCCGGTCTTCTCGAGGCGCTCGCACCCCGGGATGCACCGCTGCAACACCGCCGGGTCAATCAAAGCCTGATAGACGCGCTCGACGCTGGCATGAAGCTCGTGGGTGCCTTCAACCTTCATAGCAGGGTTCAGGGTTCAGGGTTCAGGGTTCAGGGTTCAGGGTTCAGAGTTCAGGGTTCAGAGTTCAGAGTTCAGACTTCAGAGTTCAGAGTTCAGACTTCAGAGTTCCGGATTCAGGATTCCGGAAGAGTTGCTCAAAGCTGTAACCCGGAACCTCGAACCCGGAACCTTAAACCCGGAACACGAAACCTATTTCGCTCTCGAGGCCGCAGCCTCGATAGCGCGGCGAGTGTAGACCTGCGCGAGGTGACGCCGATAAGCGTCGGATGCATAGAGGTCGCCGTTAACCGAAACCCCATCCGTCGCATGCGCTGCAGCCGCTGCGATCGCCGGCTCGTCGAGCGCGCTTCCGGTGAGCGCCTTTTCAACCGCGCTCGCCCGATAAGCCTTAGACGCGATACCGGTCATACCGATCCCGACGGATTGACAGTCTCCGCTTTGATCGCGAGTCAGATTGACGGCGACTCCAACCACTGCGAACCCCGACGCAGGCTGGGGCACCTTCAAGTACGCCTGACCGAAGCGGCCTTTCGGCGGAGTGATCCGAATCTCGCGAAGGATCTCCCCAGCGCCAAGCGCGGTCGTCAGCATATCGACAAAGAAGTCATCTGCCTTTATCACGCGCTCGCCCGCAGCGCTGACCGCGACCAATTCCGCGCGGAGCGCGATGATCGCCGCCGGCCAATCGCCGGCCGGGTCCGAGTGGACCACGCTCCCGCCGATCGTCCCCTTGTTTCGCACTTGAACGTCCCCGATCTGAGCGGCGCACTCAGGCAGCAGCGGGCATATCTCGCGCAGCCGGTCGGACGCTTCCATCTGATAGTGCGTGGTCATCGCTCCGATGCGAATCTGTCCGCCCTCCTCTTTAATGTAGGAGAGGTCCTTGATGCGTCCAATGTCGATCAAGACCTGCGGCGTAGCGAGCCGAAGCTTCATCGCGGGTATCAAGCTGTGACCGCCCGCGAGAATCTTCGCTTCGTCTGGATGCTGCCCCAGAAGCGAGATCGCTTCAGCAAGCGTTGCAGGGGTTAGATAGTCAAATTGTGCTGGGATCATATTCACTCTCCTTCGCTAATCCGGTCATGAACGACTGTCACCGCTCCACGCTTGACGGTGGGGGTTCTACTTGACTTCACACTCGTCATCAAACACTTCCTGCCAGGAGACGGGTGACACGGCGGATTCCTGATTCATCTCACCTTCAGCCTCACGGGTCGCCGCCCGAAGGCACCCATCCCACATCTTCTTGATCACATCATCCGTCAAGCTCGGTGTCTCAGCCTGGATGTCTGCAATTTCCTCCCTGGCGTTGTAGATCGTGGCGACCCAACCATATGACCGTCGTTCGGGTTGTGTTTTCCACTTGATGATATGTGCCATCAAGCGAATGAGTTGGCTCTTTAGCGCTCTTTTTTCGGATCGCCCCAACGCGTCGATCAGCTCCTTGATGCCGGCCTCTGCTTCGTCGGCGTCGCCCTGGAGCAGGGCTCGCTCGATCTCAACAGCGACCTGATAATGTGATTCCGCTGATAGTCGTGCCCAGTTCACGCCCATCCCCTGACTCCTTACGCGACCCACCTGCAGCTCGTCATCTGTCTCGATTTTCTTCATACTATCCGCGAGCAACCCCGCGGCTTTCTTATGCCTGCGCGCTAATGATTCGCCAAACTGCTTCCGGTCTTACCGGCATATCCAGATGCCGAATGCCGAAGGGCGACAACGCGTCTACGATCGCGTTTACAATGGCCGGCGTAGCACCGATCGTTCCCGCCTCGCCGACTCCTTTCACCCCGAGCGGATTGACTGGCGAAGGCGTCTCCGTGCGATCGAGCTCCATCCACGGAATCATCGACGCCTTCGGCACCGCGTAGTCCATCAGCGTTCCGGTCACGAGCTGGCCTTGTTCGTCGTAGACGATTTCCTCGTACATCGCTTGCCCGAGCGCTTGCACGATACCGCCTTGCACCTGGCCATCGACCAGCATCGGGTTGATCACCTTGCCGCAATCATCTACCGCGACGTAGCGTAGGAACTTTATGTCGCCCGTTTCGCGATCGACTTCCACCACCGCGATGTGAGTGCCAAACGGAAACGTGAAGTTGGTTGGCTCGAAGAAGTAGGTCGCGGACAATCCAGGCTCCGAGCCGGGTGGAATGTCTCGAGCGATATGAGCCGCAAGCGCGACATCTTGAATCGTCACACTATTGCCGCCGGTATCCGGCTCGGGCAACGCACCCGCCGGAGCTTCTCCTACCGGCACATCAGGCTCGGGCTCAGGCTTAGCCCCAGCTCCCGCGGAAGCGGCCTTGGCAGCCTGTTTGGTGAAGCGGCCTTCCTTGAACACGATGTTCGAAGCGTCCGTCTTCAGCATATGAGCCGCGATGTTCGTTGCCTTCTCTTTCAGCTTCTCGATAGCAATAAACACCGCTGTTCCGCCTACCGCGGTCGCGCGGCTTCCGAACGTGCCGATCCCATATTGAACGATCGCCGTATCGCCGTGAATGACGGTGATCGCGTTCAGGTCAACGCCTAACTCGTCGGCGGCAATCTGCGCAAACGACGTCTCCTGCCCTTGCCCGTGCGGTGACGCGCCAGTCAAGATAGTCACCGATCCTGTCGGCTCAATCCTGACGGTCGCGCTTTCCCATCCGCCTGCCGGCATTGCCTGAGAAGGACCGAGCGCGCAAATTTCGACATAGGTGGAAAGACCGATGCCGATCAACCGGCCCTGCTCGCGCGCTTTCTTTTGCTCTTCTCGCAGATTCTTGTAGTCTGCCATCGCCAGCGCTTTGTTCAACGCCGCCTCGTAGTCCCCGCTGTCGTAGAACAAACCGGTTGCCGTCTTAAACGGGAACTCGTCCGGAGCCGGAAAGTTCTTGCGGCGCACATCGACCGGATCCATTCCAAGCTCGGCCGCGACCAGATCAACCGCGCGCTCGACCACGTAAGTTGCTTCGGGCCGCCCAGCGCCTCGATAGGCGTCAGTGGCCATCTTGTTGGTGAACACGCCGGTCACGTTTATTTGGATTGCCGGAATCTTGTAAGAGCCCGAAAGCATCAACCCGGTCAACGTCGGAATAGCCGGCGTGAGCAATTGATGATACGCACCCAGGTCCGCGAACACGTTGTAGCGAAGACCTGTTAATGTCCCGTCGTTGTTGCAGCCAATCTCGACGTAGCCGACTTGCCCACGCCCGTGAATCGTCGCTTGCATGTTTTCGCGTCGAGTCTCAATCCACTTGACGGGTTTGCCGAGTTGGATTGATATCCAGCCGAGGAGCGCTTCTTCGGCATAGACGTTCAGCTTCGACCCGAACCCGCCGCCGACCTCGGGGGTAATCACTCGCAGCTTGTTTTCCGGCATTCCAATCATCAGCGCGAGCTGAGTTCTCAACAGGTGTGGTATCTGAGTCGACGACCAGACGGTCAGCTCTTGCTCGCCGGGAAAGTAGCGGGCCAGTACTCCGCGGCCTTCCATCGCGATAGGCGCGAGCCGCTGGTGTACGATGCGCTGGCTGACCACTCGATCCGACGCCTTGAGCGCGGCTTCGATATCGCCTTCACCGGCGGTGAGCTTGTACGCGATGTTATCGCCATACTCTTCATAAACCAGGGGTCCACCCTTTGCCGCTTCTTCGACATTGACTACCACGGGGAGTTCTTCGTAATCGATCATGATCAGGTCGATGGCATCGCGCGCGGCATAACGATCGGTGGCTACCACGACTGCGATGGGCTGGCCAACAAAGACGACGTGATTGGTCGCCAGCACCCGATAGTCGGGCACCTTCAAGTCTGGAAGCGCGGCCGCGCATGGCACCGGCCCGACCTTGGCAGCGACGTCTTTTCCGGTGTAGACGGCTACGACACCCGGCGCGTGAGAAGCTTCGCTCACGTCGATGCTGGTAATGCGCGCATGCGCATACATAGAGCGCAAGAACGCGACGTGAAGCGTGTCGGGAAGCTTGATGTCATCAACGTAGTGGCCGAGCCCCTGAATCAACCTGGGATCTTCGGTGCGCTTGATTCTCTGTCCGACGTACTTAGGCATGATGTTTCTCCGTGCTTCGGAAAAGTGATGCGTGATGCGTGATGCGTGACCGGAAGTGGTTCACCAGATCTTTCCGGTCACGAATCACGCATCACGAATCACCCTTCGCTTTCTAATCTCCGGTCGCCGCCTGATCTTTCATCTTGCGGGCGGCGTATTGAACGGCTTCGACGATGTGTTGATAGCCGGTACACCGGCACAGGTTGCCTTCCAACCCGTGACGAATTTGATCGACGGTCGGATCGGGATTTCGATCCAGCATCTGCGCGGCGGACATGATCATACCCGGCGTGCAGTAGCCGCACTGCAAACCGTGCTGCTCCCAGAATCCTTCCTGGACCGGATGCAGATCGCCGCTTGCGGCCATGCCCTCGATGGTGGTGACGTTAGCGCCGTCGGCCTGCACGGCGAACATCGTGCATGACTTGACCGACTGCCCATCGAGAATGACCGTGCATGCACCGCAGATCGAGGTTTCGCAGCCGACGTGAGTACCGGTCAATCCGAGGACGTCTCTCAGGTAATGGACCAACAGCATACGCGGCTCGACTTCGTCGTGACGTGCCGCGCCGTTGACCGTGAGGGTAATGGGTTTTTTCATTGAAGCCACCTCGCTTGGTTTTAATGCGAATCAGGAATGGTCTAGTTGATTCTGCTCCGCTCAAAAGACCGGCTTGGTTTTTATACAACTGATTTCGGCGGGTTACAAGTTGAATTGAACGCACGCAACGCTTGCCATCGGAAATGAGGGACGGTATCGTTCACCTATGATCGATTGGTCTTCCTGTTCTGCCGTCGAGCGAGACCGGGAGAAGGTTAGCGGTTCATGGGTCTTCCGTAACACTCGCGTGCCTGTGATCGCACTATTCGAGAATCTTGAGGGCGGAGCCTCTCTCGATGATTTTCTGCTGTGGTTTCCCGGCGTTATGAGGGAACAAGTGGAGGCTGTCCTCGAATACACTATTCAAAGTCTGAAAGAAGGCCGTCAGGCGGCGTGACAATGAAGCTACTATTCGATCAAGGGACTCCCGTTCCCTTAAGAAATCATTTGCTTAATCACATCGTTGAGACAGCGCATGAGAAGGGGTGGAGCAATCTCAAAAATGGAGACTTGCTGACTCGGGCCGAGGCAGACGGGTTTGATGCTCTCATCACAACGGACCAAAATCTTCGCTACCAACAGAATCTGACCAGATGGAAGATTCGCGTCGTCGTCTTGTTAACTACGAATTGGCCTCGGATCAGAACCCATGTTGATGTCGTCGTTCAGGCAATAGAAAGTTTGAAGTCCGGCAGTTACATCGAGATTCCTATCCCTTGAAGTGCGGCTGGAACACCGGTCAACGAAGGCTCAGTCCGTCGGTGTTTCGAACACCTTGCATCCCAAAGTAGCGCACCGCCCGGCCGTAATCTCGATCGATCTGAGCCCGCAGCGCATCTATCGACTCGAACTTCTTTTCACCCCGGAGCCGATGGAGAAATCGCACGCGAATCTTCTCGCCGTAAAGCTCGCGGTCGAAGTCCATCACGTGACTCTCAACCGTCACCTCAGGTTCTCCGCCGAATGTCGGTTTGTGGCCGATGTTGGTAATCGATTGCCACCAAACTCCCTCCACTAATGTGAGGGTGACATACACACCGTTCGCCGGAATCACCATGTTGTGAGGCTTGAGGTTCGCAGTCGCGTAGCGAAGCTGGGTCTTGCCGATCTTTCGGCCTTCGATAACGCAGCTCTCGATGCCGTATGGACGGCCCAGCATCCGCCGCGCCAGGTTGACGCGCCCGGCGCCCAGCAACCGCCGGATCATCGTCGAGCTTACGCGGTGATTGTGAATCAGCACTTCGGGCACTTCTTCCGTGACGCGGCCCAGTTGATTTCCGATACGGCTCAGAAGCTCGAATTTGCCTTTCCGATTGTGACCGAAAGCGAAGCCCTGGCCGAGATAGACCTCTCTCGCGTCCAGGCGGCCGAAGATAAACCTCAGCAGAAAATCTTCCGCGCTCACCTTGGAGAGCTCAGGCGTGAAGTCGAGCACAACCGTTTGATCGATGCCCTGCCGCTCGATGCCTTCCATCTTCTGGTCGAATGTTTGAAGCAGCGGCGGCGCGGTTTCCGGGTGCAGCACCGCTCGCGGATGCGGATCGAACGTGACAACGGTAGCGGGGACGTCCAGCACTCGCGAGCGCTCGACGACCCGGCGCATTATCATTTGATGTGCGAGGTGAAGTCCATCGAACACGCCGAAGGTCAGCACGGTTGGCGTTTTGACCTCGCGGTCGTTTATGTCGCGAAAGATTCTCATCCAAAGTCCTTGACCGCATCGATTCTAACTGCCAAGACGCAAAGAGCGAAGCCGATAGCGCGGCTACCGCGAACCATCCACGGTCCGATGGCCGGCGAGCGGCCTCGCCGCTTTTATTCGCGCGATGCTACGATGACGCTCTATGGCAACGGACGTAATCATAGTTGGCGGCGGGGTGATCGGGTGCTCGATCGCTTGGAGACTCGCGCAGTCGGGTCTGAAGGTCGCGGTCATCGAGCGGGGCGGGGTTGGGTGCGAGGCTTCACGGGCGGCCGCCGGGATGCTGTCGCCTCAGGGCGAATCGCAGACCGCGGGACCGTTCTTTGATTTATGTCTTCGCAGTCGCGCGATGTACCGGAGGTTTGCCGAAGAGCTTACTGAAGCATCCGGCATCGACGTCGAGTACAAAGACGAGGGGACGCTGTTCGTCCTTGTCGAGGGTGAGGATCAAGAGGAGAAAACCAGGTGGGCGGCGTGGCAGCTTGAAGCCGGGCTTCCTCTCGAGTTCGTGTCAGCGGAGGACATCCACAAGATCGAGCCTTCTGTCACGGAGTCGGCTACCGGAGCCATTTTCCTGCCACAGGAGCATCAGGTTGAGAATCGCCGCTTGATGGACGCGTTGGACGTTGCGATGCGCCAAGCGGGCGTCAGGTTGATCGAAGACTCTGAGGTCACGGCTCTCGACACAGTCCACGGAAAGGTCATTGGTGTCTTGTGTGACAGCGAGCGAATGTCAGCCGGTTTGGTCGTCGTAGCCGCAGGGGCCTGGTCGAGTTCGTTGTTGGAACCAATCGGGCTGAACATCAGCATCATCCCTGCTCGCGGTCAGATGATCGCGGTAAGAGGTCAAGCGGGTGATATCAATCGGGTGCTTCATTCAAGCCGGGTCTACGTTGTCCCGCGCCGCGACGGCCGAATCCTGATCGGCGCAACGGTCGAGTACGTGGGCTTTAAAAAAGCTGTCACGGTTGATGCCATCAAAAACTTGCTGAGTGCCGCAGTGGAATTGGTCCCTTCGCTAAGAGAACTCGAGATAGTAGATACATGGTCGGGGCTCAGGCCCGATACAATCGACCATCTGCCGATCATTGGGCCAAGCGGCATCGAGAATCTCTTGCTAGCCACCGGGCATTTTAGAAACGGGATATTACTTGCGCCCATCACCGCCAACCTTATCGCAGATTGCCTTGTCGCTGGGACGGGCGCCCGGTGAACTGATGCCATTCTCAGTTGAGCGTTTCGCGCTTCCTTAATTTCGATTCCACTCCATAACATTGTGAACGCTGTTGGCGAGTGTTAACCTGAAAAACCGAAATACAGTTGGGTTATCAGTGACAACGGATCATCTAATAGCGTCGAACTCGGCGCCGCACCATTCACGCCAGGGGCTACTACATCGGGCGTTCGCACGAAGGGCGCTCCTGATATTTGCCGCCCTCGCGGTAGCTGCGTGCGCGATCGCGCCGTTCCATTTCGCTCAGCGCAAGTTTTCCCCAGGCAATGAAGTCATAAACGTGATTTCGTATCACGATCTGGTCGAACATTTCGTTGTGATGGAGCACTTTGATAAGGTGCTGCGGTCCGGGGTCATTTATCCGCGCTGGTTGTCGGATATGAACAATGGCTATGGCAACGCCTGGACGAATTTTTACCCGCCCGGTTTCTACTACCTCGCTTCGCTGATTCATTCGGTGGGTTTCGATTGGCTGACTACTCTTTTCATAGCATCTGTTCTGGCGCTCGCCGGCTCGGGCATCGCGATGTACGCGCTATCGCGAGCGTTCTACGGGCGCCTTGCCAGCGGTATTGCCGGCTTGTTGTACATGCTGCTTCCCTTCCATCTGCTGAATCTCTATTGGCAGGGAGCGATGCCTCAGTTTACGGGGTTCCTCTTTCTACCGCTCGTGCTCTACTTCGCGTTCAGGTTGGGGAACGATGGGCGAGCGCGTCACTATGCAGGGATGGGATTGGCCTATGGACTCTACGTGCTGACCCATTTGCCGGTCAGCTATTTGATGAGTTATGCCCTCGCGCTTTACGCGATCATTTGGGCTGTGAGCGAAAGAGATTGGAGAATCACGTTGCGGATAGCAGGCGGGATGGCTATTGGGCTTTTGCTGAGCGCGATCTATTGGCTGCCGGCTCTTGTCGAGTCGAAGTACGCTTTCGAGAACACCTCAGGTCTGTTTCCATATCACAGCGGCTACCTGCTTCTCCTCCCGCCAGGCGATCCTTTCAACTACGTTCTGAATCACTTGTTCCTGGTACAAGCCCTGCTGTTGGCGGTTGCCATCGTGATCTTGCGTTCGACCGGCCAACGCGATGACAAGACGACTTCGCAGAAACAGACTCGCCTGATGATCATCCTGGGAATTGCTACAACTTTCATGGTGACTTCGTTGTCGCTTTATCCGTCGATGCTGATTCCCAAAATAGAAGTTGCAGCTTTCCCGTGGCGATGGATCGCCGTCGCCAGCGTTTTCACATCGCTGTTGGCCGGAGCGGCCGCCGAGCGGCTGGTGAGATACAAGGCGATTGGCAGCAAGACGCGGTGGGCTGGCTCCGCGGCACTCATAGCCGTGGTGATCGTGAACCTCTGGATAACAGTTAAGTTTGGAATCATCCCGCCAATCTCAAAACCAACTATCAAGTCAACAGTCGGCTTGCTCGAAGGCAACTACACGCCTCGAGACGCCACCTTCATAACATATCTGCCCGACACCGAACGCGTGATGATTACACCTGAGGGCGGAGCCGCGGAAATAGTTCGCTGGGACCCGCAATACCGTGTGATAGCTGTTCGAGTCGATCAACCGACCGAGCTTCGACTCAAGAGCTACAACTTTCCGGGCTGGACGGCTCGCATCGACGGTGAAGAAGCACCCCTGTCGAGCGACAAGGACGGAGTCCAGGTTATCTCGGTGCCGCCGGGCCGGCATAAGATCGAGACAAGGTTTGGCGACACTCTTCCCCGGAAGCTTGGCGCGGGCGTCTTCGGCCTGGGGCTTGCGCTGATCGTCGGGTTGGCCTTGGCGGATCACCTCACACGGATCAAGACAAGAAGCCATGAACCGGTGATCGGCGATGAAACAACAGAAGGACAAACCTCGCCTCGAGTGGCCCGACAAAAAACAAGACTCATCGCGGCCGGCTTCGTCGTCCTTGCAGTCATCGTTGTCGGCGTTGCGGTTAAACAATTGAGCAAACCTTCGTCCGAAGACGGTCTCACGGCTGGAGAGGCTCCCACCGAGAGTGCAAGTCGCGCTATCGCTCCGAACTCGGAAGTGAGATTGTTTGTCGGCGCCATGAATCCGATACCCGTTGCAGTTGATGAAAGAGCATTGGATGAATTGATGAGCGCGCTGGCGATGCGGAATAACGAACGCGTGGAAGAATTGATTCAAGCGCGCAAACTATTCCGGGTCGAGAAGAACACGCGGGTTCGCATTCTTGAAGCCGGCTCAGGGAAGCTCAAAGTGCGAATCCTTGAAGGCGACAGTGTAACACTTGACGGCTGGGTGCCCGAGAGATGGATCAGATGACAATAGCTCACCGAGCCGGCGGTTCTTCCCCTTTGATTGACGTGCTCTGGTTCGCATTCTAAACTTCGGTTCTAGTGAAAGAGGGGTATCTGCGCAAATCCGCCGAATCAGTGTCATTCGTGGTCTATGCGTCGCCGGCAATGCGATTCTTACGAACCATCGACCACGGATGACACGGCTTTGACGGATTCGCACCGATTCGTGCCCATTTGATCGCTAGCAAAACGGCTGTTACAAGTCTTTGAGAATTCTTATGAGGGGACAGATATGCCGATTGCGCCAGATGTTCGCCTGGAGGAAGGCGTCAAGATATTTCAGCCCGAGCTGGTGAATCTCTACGGCTGCAGAGTCGGCCGCGACACCAGGATCGGAGCGTTTGTAGAGATTCAGAAGAATGCGGTGGTCGGCGCGCGCTGCAAGGTTTCGTCTCACACTTTTATCTGCGAAGGCGTGATCATCGAAGATGAGGTCTTCATCGGGCACGGGGTGATGTTCACCAACGATCCGTATCCTCGCGCGACCAATTCAGACGGCAGCCTCCAGACGGACGCTGATTGGCAGTTGGTCGCCACGACGGTCAGGCGTCGCGCGTCGATAGGCAGCAACGCGACCATACTGGCGGGGGTGACGATCGGCGTAGGCGCTTTGGTCGGCGCAGGCGCGGTCGTGACGCGGGACGTTGCCGACTACGCTATCGTCGCGGGAGTTCCTGCTCGGACTGTGGGTGATACCAGAGGGGAGAACCCAGTAGGCAGTAGGCAGAAGGCAGAAGGCAAAAGGCAGAAAACAGAAGGCAGAAGCCGGAGGTCAGAATAGGGTTGGCCAAGCAAACAGGCTGAGGTCAGAGGCTTGCACTGAACCCCGCCAAAGAGAGAGAGCAGGAGCTACACTATTGTTCATTGAACTACGCCTCCTGCCTTCTGCCTTCTGCCTTCCGCCTTCTGCCCTACGAGGTACAGCATGATCGGCATTGGAGTCATCGGCTACGGATACTGGGGGCCGAATCTGGTCCGCAACTTTGCTGAAGCCCCAGGCGCGTCGCTCGTAGGCATATGCGACAAACGCGAAGAGCGGCTCGCGGAAGCGCGCCGCCGCTATTCCTCGGCGCGAGTAACGGAGCATTATGCTGAGTTGCTGGCTGATCCCGCGATTGATGCCGTCGCCATCGCCACGCCGGTCTCGTCTCACTTCGAACTGGCGATTGAAGCTCTCAGATCCGATAAGCACGTGTTGGTTGAAAAACCGCTTGCTTCGACGTCCGAACAAGCGGCGCAGTTGATCGAAGAAGCAGCCAGCCGCAATCTGGTGTTGATGGTCGATCACACCTTCGTCTACACCGGCGCCGTCCGCAAGATACGCGAGATGGTCAATTCCGGCGCGCTTGGAGACATCTACTACTACGATTCCGTTCGCGTGAACCTCGGCCTGTTTCAGCACGACGTGAACGTAATCTGGGATCTGGCCGTGCACGATCTGTCGATACTGGACTTCGTGTTGCCGAGTAAGCCGGTCGCAGTTTCGGCTACCGGCATCAGTCACATCCCGGGCCAACCGGAAAACGTTGCGTACTTAACGCTGTTTTTCGCTGATACCAAGATCGCGCATCTTCATGTGAACTGGCTTGCGCCGGTTAAGATCAGACGTACGCTCATCGGCGGCAGCGAGAGGATGATTGTCTATGACGACCTGGAGCCCAGCGAGAAGATCAAGATCTACGACAAGGGTGTGAGCGTTTCGCCCTTGCATGAAGAAGTTTATGAGCTGCTGGTTAGCTATCGCTCCGGCGACATGTGGGCCCCGAAGCTGGACCAGACGGAGGGCCTTCAAACAGAAGCGCGGCATTTCATCGATTGCATCGAGAACAATAAGCGCCCGGTAACCGATGGGGATGCCGGCCTGAGAGTAGTGCGCCTGCTCGAGGCTGCCGAGAAGTCTATGAGCGCACGCGGCCAGCTTGTGGAGCTTCCACGTTCGGAGCAAGCAGAGTGATTCCTTAGCGCTAACGCATGGCGGCTGTCATTCTCGCAGGGTCTTTCTCAAGGCTCTTCGCACTGATTCTCGCAAAGCTCGGACGAAGGAGTAACTTCAGATTGCGCAGCGTCTCTGTTTGCTTTCCAGCCTACAATGAGGAAGCCACAATCGAACGTGTGTTGAATGAGGCGCACGAACTTCTGCGCGCGTCCGGGCTGGAGTACGAAATCCTGGTCTGCAATGACGGGTGCACAGACGGTACTGGACGCATCGCCGAAGAGGTGGCTGGCCGTCTGCCGCAAATCCGAGTACTCCACAATCCGCGCAACCTTGGAATTCGCGCAACCTTCGAGCGATTGTACCGCGAAGCCACCAAAGACTTCGTGTTCCTCAACTCAACTGATCGGCAGTGGGAGACCAGTGTTCTGTTCGATATGCTCCCACTCACCCGAGACTTCGACATCGTCATCGCCTCCCGAAAAGATAAGCACTATGGACCCGCCCGGCGTTTTGTATCCTGGGTGTTCAACATCGTGCCCACGGTTCTGTTCGGGGTAAGGACCTACGACGCTGGCGCAGTGAAGCTTGTCAGCCGCGAAATAGTCGAGCGCTTCGCGCTTGTGTCGCGTTCTCCTTTTTCCGAGGCGGAGCGCCTGATACGCGCCGCGCGGGCAGGCTATCGCATCGCCAGCTACCCGGTGGAAGTTGAAGAGCGCGGGGCCGGCCACGCGCGAGGCGTTAGCTTCTGGGCGGTTACTGAAGCCGTCAAAGATGTGTTGCGCGTCTGGTGGGCGCTGCGAATCAAGCGGGTAGACCTGCGCTCTTCCGAAAAACCCGAAAAGCAAAGCCCGGCTCAGTGACCGGCTGATCTCGCTCGATCGACGCTGCGAGCGCCCGGGCTAGACCTGCCGCGAGCTCGCGGGTGGCGGCTTTCGAGCGAGACACACAATCGATACTCCGAACGGAAAATTCATCCATCGCAGAAGGAAGCGCTCGAACCCCAGGATCGCAATAAGAAGCGAGTTGAGCCATCCAGGGAGGACGACGTGTGAGGTCTTTGCGTGAATCGATTTCTTCGACACGCTCTGCGCAAATCGCATAAACAAGATCGGGAAAAAAAGAAAGGTTATGTAGTAGGTGATTCGCTCCACCGAGAAGCCCGCGTTCGTGAGTTTGTTGCGCAGCTCTGAAGCGGCGTAACGGCGGCGATGATGCAGCGCTTCGTCATGCTCGCTCCAGAGAAAGCCATAAGCGGGGACCGTGATTACCAGCACGCCGCCTTCTTTCATGACCCGCAACAGCTCATCGAGCGCTCGAAGATCGTCGTCTACGTGCTCCAACATGTCCAGGGCAGTGACCAGATCGAAAGTCGAAGCCACAAACGGCAGCGATTCAACGTGAGACCGGACCAGCCCGTCGATCCCACGGCTTTTGCTGAAACCGAGCGCCTCTTCTGAAGCATCGCTGCTGAACGTGTCGCCGTACTTCGCCAGCACTGAAAAATTCATGCCGGTTCCACATCCGACGTCGAGGATAGTGCTCTGCTTGAACTCGCGTGAGAGCTCCTCGACGAGCGATTCAAGCAAGCGCCTCCGGGCGACGAACCACCAGTAGAAGCTCTCGATCTTATGCATCTCAGCGTATTCGGCGATGTTCATCTATCGATTATTCTCCGATGCTCCCGTAAGAGTTCTGTTACAAGCCCTCGCCGGCTACCGGACAGGGCTCGATTCGAAACTACTGCGATCGTGGTTGTGCTGAGGGTCCAGTGGGATGAACGCTTCGCGCGGTGAGCCGGAATCTTTAGGCATCGCTGGAACCTTATTGGGAGGTGGCGAGTTCGTCAAGCCTGGCGCCCCGGCACTCAAAGGTGTTGGCTGGACGAGCCAAACTATTTCGCCGGCGTTCTTTCTGAGGTAGGCGTTGGTTGACAGTGAATACTGCGCACGATAACATTTTCTGCACTTTAGATCATTGCTAGTCAAATTCACCCGATCACAATGCAAGGAATCTCGAGCTTCCTCAATGAGCAAGAAGAATCGCACTCGCCCTAAGAAAGCCGAACGGCAGCAGTCCAAATCAGCGACGACGTTGACCCGCAATTGGATTATCGGGTTGATCCTGGGAGTAACCTTCTTAGCCTTTTCCAATTCGATATTGAATGGCTTCGCCTACGACGACACCACTCAGATATTGAACAACCCCTTCATTCGCGACCTCGGAAACGTTCCGAAAGCCCTGGTCACCGAAGCCTGGTATTGGCGATCGCAGCAAGACCAGGATCCAAACCAGCAAGACAAACCGTCGACCCCATACTATCGCCCGGTTGTAATGGTCTACCTGATGATTCTGTGGAAGCTCTTCGGGACCTCAGCCCCAGGATGGCATTTGTTTAGCATAATGCTGCATACACTGGCCGCGTACTTCGTGTTTTTGTTGTTCGAAAAAGTCACCAGGGACTTGCGGCTTTCAGCGATCGCCTCGTTGCTGTTTGCGGTGCACCCGTTTCGCAGTGAATCTGTAGCCTGGGTGAGCGGAGTGACTGACCCGCTGCTGGCTGTCTTTGTCTTGCCGTCCTTGTATCTCTACATGCGTTACCGCGAGGAGCGGAACACGAAGCTTCTTGCGGGTTCGCTTGGGCTCTTTCTTCTTGCAGCATTCACCAAGGAGCCCGCGGTCGCGCTGCCGATCTTCATCGGCGCCTATGAGCTGTTCATAATCAATCAGGACCAGAGCGTGCGCGCCAGGATCAAACCTGCCGCCAAATACACGGTGTGTTTTCTCGTTGTCTCGGCGGCTTACTTCGGGGCGAGATACTACGCGCTGGGGTTTGCGCTCAATAACAGCGGTTTCAAGTCATATCCCGTTTACCAGATCCTGCTGACGATCCCGTTGGTCATTTGGAAATACATCGGGCTTCTGATCTGGCCCGTTGATCTGACGCTCTTCCACGCGACCTATATGGTCAACAGCCCGCTCGAGCTTAAGTTTATCTTGCCTTTCGTGGGGCTGATCGGTCTGGCATTTGGGCTATGGCAATTGCGAAGGTCAACGGTCGCGCGATTCGGCATTCTGTGGTTCGGCATCAATCTGCTCCCGGTGCTGAACCTGAGCGCGTTTGTCGAAGACTTTTTGGTGCAGGAGCGCTACGTTTACCTTCCGTCAATCGGATTTTCGCTGCTCGTGGCTATGGCGCTGACAAAGATCCCCATCGAGAAATGGCTTCCGCTCGGAAATCGCCGGACGGCGCAAACCGCTGGGGCGGCTCTATTGATTGCCTTGCTTGGTGGAAAAAGCCTGGCCCAAAACACGGCTTGGAAGGATGATCTGACGATCTGGTTTAGTGGAGTCGAGACAGCTCCGGAGCAGGAGATGCCGCACTACATTCTTGCCCACAAGCTCATCGCCCGGGGCGATTACGCAAAGGCCAGAGAGGAACTCGAAGCTTATATGAAGCTGAATCCCGAAAACCTGATCGTCATAGGCAACCTCGCGGCAGTCTACGTGCTGTTGTGCCAGCAACAGGCGTCGGCAAGCCCGACCGCTGTTGACCGCGCTCCCCTCGACCGAGCGCTGGCGCTTTGTGAGAAGGGCTTGCTTATCAATAAGGACTTTCCGCCGTTGTGGGACACGCTCGGCAGCATACATACCTTCGACACCGGGCTGAAGAACTACGACCGAGCCATCGCGTGCTTTCAGCGTGGGCTGAGCTACAACGCAAACAACGCTATGATTAACTTTCACCTCGGCGCGACGCTCGTCAAGAAAGGCAACGACAACGAGGGTATGAGGTTTCTGAAAACTGCGCTCGAGCTGGAGCCCAACATCATCGACGCCCATAAGTTCCTGGCACACATCTACGAAGCCAGGGGACAGATCAAAGAAGCGATTGATGAGCTAAGCATCTATTTGCAGCGTCAGCCGAACGCGCCCGACGCCTTAAAGGTGAGTAAGGATGTTCAAGATATGCGCGCGCGGTTGCAAACCCAATCGCCGCAAAGCTGAACGGGTTAAGAGTTTCGGGCTCAGGGTTCAGGGTTCAGGGTTTCTGGTTTCTGGTCTTGGTCCGATTAGATTTCAGGGCTCTGTACTACCAATAGCCCAATCGCGAAACTGAAGCCGAACCTGAACCGAGAAATGAGAAACCAGAAACTCTGAACCCTGAACTCTGAACCCTGAACCCTGAACCCTGAACTCTGAACCCTGAACTCTGAACCTTTACTTTTTGACCGCATCCTTGAGAGCGGCCTCTATGGCTTGTTTCAAGGCTTCGCGGGTTTTCTCCCGTGCAAGCTTCCCGTTGATGAACACAGTAGGTGTCGAATCCACTCCGATCTTGTCCCCGTCGGCCATATCGCGCTTCACCCGGTCGGAGAACTTCCCCGAATCCAGCGCGGCATCAAACTTTTTTCGATCGAGCCCTGACTGGCTGGCGTACTCCTTGAGCTTCTCGACTTCGAGGGCCCTCTGATTCGTAAACAGGATTGTCACGTACTCCCAGTACTTGCCCTGTTCTCTCGCAGCCTCAGCGGCCTCGGCAGCTTTGAAGGCATGTTTGTGCATATCAAGAGGGAAGTGGCGCGCCACAAGTTTTACCTTGTCGCCGTACTCCTTCGCCACTTCTTCCAACACTGCTTGTGTTGCCGCGCAACTTGGGCATTCGTAATCCGTGAACTCTACTATCGTGACCGCGGCATTGACTCCTCCCCTCCACGGCCGATCCTCGATCGCAATGTCGAACACCGGAGACTCGGGCAGCTTCAGATATACTTGTAGCGTAGCTCCCTTTCTTAGCAGTTCAGCATAAGCGTCCGCCGCCCTGGCCTGCTCGCGGTTCTGCAAGTACTCCATGATCTGCGGCCGCAATTTGTCGAAGCCGCCTTCCAACCTGCTCTTATTCTCTTCGTAGAATTTGAGAGCGACCTCCTCAGTCACCGGCTTGAGCCTGGGCAGCACATCGGCCTCGAACAAAGCCTCGCTGGTAATATTTCTTTTCTTGGCTTCCTCGGCTAGAAGCAGGTCGTTGATCTTCACGTCAAGCGCGGTCTTGCGCAGGTAGTAGACTTGTTCCTGAACGCTGAATATCAGCGGTTTCAACGCGTCCTCCACATCACCCGATGTGATACGTTTGCCGTTGACGGTCGCAAATACACGCGCGCGGCCGGCATCGGTTTCCGGCGGGGTAACGCTAACGGCGAGCACCTTCACCTGCGTCCCGGCGCGCAAACGGTCCGCAAGCTTTTTCGCTTCGGCCTGCTGCCGCTGGGTTCGAAGGTAGCTTATGACCTGGTCTTTGATTTCGTTGAACTCACCTTGAATCCGGCTCCTGTTCTGCTCGTAGAAGGCTCGCGCTTCAGCGTCTGTCGGCTCCTTGATCTTTTGAGAGACTTCGCGCTCGAGCAGGGCGTCAGGCGTAATACCAAGTCGCTTCGCTTCTCCCTCCAGCAGGCGGCTATTGATCTCCAGATCAAGCTGCCGCCTTCGCGCTTCGATCACCTGATTCTGTAGCTCCTGAATTCGGTCCTTGAGTCGCTCATCCACATCCTTGGCCGCGACTTTCACTCCGTTGACTACGGCGAGCACGTCCGGCGGGGCCTTCACTTCACACCCGCAATCCTCTTTCTTCTCAGCAGGCTTGGACTGCGTGGCGGGAACTGATTGGCTAGCGGCCTGCCGGGCGTCTGGGAACGCCGCGCTCGGTCGCACAACCACAACGAGCATCGCTCCAACGGCCAGTAATAGTGAGACGCTTCTCATCGAGCCTCCAAATAAACGGGTGACGATAGCTTTGAACTCGCGGCGGCTGAAGAACAGCTACGAACCCAACCGAACCGTAGCCCATTGACTCATAACCCCTGGTTCACTGTCATGCTGATCTTAGAGTTTTGCAGTTGTGCCAGCTACCTGGCAAGCGCCCAGAGCCCGCCCAGAGCCTGGATGTTACTCCCGGATTGGCAGCCCCCGCGCGCAGCCGTCAAAACGGACGCCGGTGACTCTCATCTGAGTGTAGTTGACCACGAGTAACTCATCGTTCGAGACTAGCGTTGTCAAGAACACATCGACAATTCAGTTCTTAGTGCAGATCTAGAGGCGACAGGTTTGTAGGGTTTGCTGAGATCTTACCCGCCCTCGCCGAGATATAGAGCTCGAGCGATGCAGTCTTTAGAGCTCTGTGAAGTGGGAGGCTCGAAGAGGCCAGGAGCGTTTCTCAAATTGTGCTTGCATCGCCTTTTGCGAGTGCGTATCCTGAGTGCCGCGAGACTCGTGATGAGATAGAACTCACGGGATGGCGCGCGCCTCGATCCGTGGTAGTTTTTAGACAGAAGATACCCGAAGCTAATAACCTTGTGCGCCTCCCTGTGCCCGAGCGAGGCGATAGCTTCGCTGTCCAGTCGTCTCCGGCCAGCCAACCGGCGCGCGTGCTCAGTTTGCAAGAGTGGAAGAACAAAATGCCCAAACAATCGAATGGTGATCCTCAGGATGCAATGACTACCGGGTTAACGACAGACGAAGAGAAACGGGCCAGGCTTATGGAACTGGCGAAGCTGACGACAAGGGAAAAGCTGCTGAGGATCATGAAACTAATCGGCGATGACCGCGTAGGTGACGATCAGTTGGTCGGGGCGCTGATAATCCTGGAGGGTGTGGAGCTGAAAGAGAATCAAGGGAGCTAAGTCCGTCTCGTCCCACCCCGGCTTCCGCTCAATCGAGCCCAGCCTCTTTGTCGATCCGGCAAGATGATGGCTTTGATTTTGGCAGATGCGACAGCCATCTTCACATGTGCATTGAGTAGATCTTCGACTGATACCGCGAGACCGCAAGCGCATCCTGATCAAAGTCGCTGTCGGGGGGGGGCCAGGACCGCCCGTACACTATAGCCCATACTTCACTTACTAGAAGCGCTCGCCGCTTTTGCTCGCCGCATCGGTTATCACCTTAACAAGGACCGACGCGGGCGCGAGCCCATAGGTCCGGGTCCAATAGCCGGCCGCCTCCTTACCCACGAGCACCATCGGCGTGTGATCGGTCTTATCTGAGACTGCCGCGCCGAGCGCTTTCAATACGAGGTCGATCTCGTGCTTGTTGCCGGTGACGAAGATCCATCCCGGCCCAGCTTTGAACTTCGCGGCAAATGCCTTCAGCCTCTCCGGCACGTCGATCACCGGATCGACGCTTATCGAGATCAATATTACGTCGCGGCCTACGCGATCACCCATTTCTTGCTGAACCCGGCGAAACGTAGCAGCCAGCGGCGGGCAGATCGTCGTGCAAGTCGTAAAGATGAAATTGATCGCGACCGTTTTGTCTTTCACTATGTCCGTGAAGAACTTCAGCTTCTTGCCATCCTGATCGTATACAGTCACGTCCGGAATCTGGAGCTTGATGTCCGAGCCGGGCTCCGCATTAGAAGTCGGCGAGCTGTTATCTTTCCGAGCTGAATCGCTATCGCTCTTAGTTAGTCTCAAATCCATCCCGCATTTCGGACACTTTCCTGGCTTGTTGGATTTCACATCAGGGTCCATCACGCAGTAGTAGCGGGCTGCCGTCTGTTTGGCTTGAGGTTTTTGTGCCAGCGCCAGGCTCGTGCCGGCGAGCCCGCCGATTACCAGCATGATGGAAAGCATGAGTGTAGCTGTGATTCCGACCTTCATATTCCTGCTCCTTGTTCCTGGTCTTTTCGCCGTTGTTCGGGTTTTGTCGATGATCCGGCTTCAATCCCAAGAATCTCGCGAGGGGCTTACCCTTGGCCCCGGTTGGGCCCCTCGCACATGCTTGCGGTAGTTGTCGCAGCCGCAGGCATATCGGTTCGGACGCCGGCTCTTTTCATACAACGTTGCCGGTTTCAATTCATTGCCGGTTTCGTCAAGGCCTCTTCGATGGCCGCTCTCAAGGCTGCGTAGGTTGTATCCGCAGCCCGCTTTCCGTTGATGAAGATCGTCGGGGTCCCGCTCACACCCGCTTTCATTCCGTCTTGCATATCACGCTGCACGCGCCCGGCATACTTGCTTGCCTGCAACTCCGCGTCGAACTTCTTGCGGTCGAGGCCAACCTTGCTTGCATACTCTTTGAGCTTCTCAACTCCCAGCTCTTTTTGATTTGCAAACAGCACTGCCACGTATTCCCAGTACTTGGCTTGCTCGCGCGCTGCTTCCGCGGCCTCCGCCGCTTTGAAGGCATTCTTGTGTTTCTCCAGCGGGTAATCCCTGACCACCAGCCGCACTTTGTCCGAATACTCCTTGGCTAGCCTTTCAAGAACCGGTTGAGACTGTTGGCAAGTCGAGCACTCGAAGTCAGTGAACTCGACAATGGTAACCGGCGCGTTGGCGTTTCCTTTTGACGGCTGCTCATCGGTCGCTATCTGAAGGACCGGCGGCTCGGGCTCCTTGAGATTTATTTCGATCTTCGCCCCTTGCCTCAGTCGTTCCGCAAACACAAGCTCCGCTCTTCGTTGTTCGTTCTTTTGAAGGTGATCGATTAGCTGATCCTTTAACATATCAAAGTCGCCGCCATCGATCCGGTCCTTGTTTTCCTCGTAGAACTTCGCGGCGTCCTGCTCGCTAATCTTCTTCACGTTCGGCGTCAATTCCGCTTCCACCAGCGCCTTCGCGGTTGTCTTCCGCTTCTGGGCTTCCTGCTCCAGCAATATGTCGTTGACCCTCAGCTCCAGCTCATTCTTCATGAGCGCGTACACGCGGAGTTGCACATCGTAGATCAAAGGCTTAAGCGATTCTTCCAAGTCTCCGGAGGTGATCTTCGCTCCGTTGATGGTGGCCAGCACGTTTGCGCGATCTGACTCCTTCTCCGGAGCAGTCACCTTCTCCACCAGGACTTTTACATCCGCTTCCGCTCTGAGCTTATCGGCGTACGCTTTGGCTGCCGACTCCTGCCGCTGGGCCTTCAGGTAAGCCACTATCTGCGGTTTGAAATCTTTGAACGCCCCGGGGATCCGGGCCTTGTTCTGTTCGTAGAAGGCCCGCGCTTCCGCGTCAGTCGGCTCTTGCGCCTTGCCCACAATCTCTTGCTCGATCAGCTTGGTGGGGGTGGTGCCTTTCTTCATGGCTTCAGCTTCAAGCAACCGTGAATTGATCTGCAGGTTCAACTCGCGGCGGCGTGACTCGATAACCTTTTTTTGGAGACCATCTCTTTCATCTTTGATATGGTCCGCGATCTCTTTTGCCGTGATCTTGATGCCGTTTGCGATGCCTGCCACATCGGCTGGGATGATGTTCTTTGCCTCGCAGCCGCAGTCCTCGTTCTTAATATCGGTTGCCTTTGCGGCAGGCTGTGATGCAGTTTGCTTCCCGCTTTTTGCCGGCTCCCGCGGGCTGGGAGATGCAGGAGACCCAGACTGGGCCCTGGCCACAACCGCGCTGATTATCATTGCTATGAACAACAGAAACATTCTTGTTTTCATGATCTCCTCCTGTGAATAGAGTTCGATTCTGCATTCCATCATTACTCCGCCGTAATCCATCCGCCTACGGGAATGAACTGTTTCTTATCCGTATCGACAGACACAATGTAAGCACCGAGCGCTCCGATTCGGCGATTCGGGCCGTACGAGATTCGCGGGCTCAATCCGGTGTTGAAGTTGTAGAGCCCTTCCAGCGTTTTGATCAGCTTCTCGCGGCTCAGTTCTTTCCCCGTGAGCTTCAAACCCTCCACTAAAATCTTGGCCGCGCAGTATGCCGAGATCTGGGCTGTAATCTGCTTGGGCTGAAGGTTGTGCTTTTGCGCAAGCGCCATAAACTCCGCGATCCCGTCCTTTGTTTGATCCGACGGGAGAGTCGGGAACGAGAAGAAAATCTTGTCCTTGAACTCGGGCGGAGCGTCTAGAATCTCTTTGCTGGCCAGCGAGCCGGGAATCAAGACGTACGGCGTCCATTTGAGCTTCGCGGCCTCTTTCATCATCGCCACCTCTTCGCCACCCGAACCCAGGAAGAAAATGGCATCGGCGCCGCCTTCGCTCAATTTCTTAGCCAGTTGGCCGGCGTCATATTGCTTGCGCGAATAGGTGATCTTAGAAACCAGTTTGTATGCGCGCTCCCTGGCGTGCTCTTCAATCGCCTCGCTGACTCCCTCAGGAGCGCCGCTGTCAGGCGAGACAATCGCAAGCCGAGGATTTTGTTTTTGCAGCTTGTCGCCGATGAAGTTGACCAGGGCGGTGGCTTGCTCTTTCAAGCCCGAGAACAGATAGAATGTGTGCCGATTGAAAGGAAACCCGACCTCGGGATAAAGCGTCGAGGGACCCACGAGCACCACCTCTTTGTCCTCGATAAGCGAAGCGATTTCCTTGTCCGCTCCCGCAATGAAGGCGCCCGCCATCGCGAAGACCTGCTCGGTATCAATGAACCGCTCGGCGTTTAATCTTGCAGCCCGTGGATCGGATGGCGACTGGGCGACCCGCAGCTCGATCTTGCGATTGTAAATCCCACCCTGAGCGTTGACCTCCTCGAAATAGGCTGTCAGAGCCGCCTTCATGGCCTGGCCCATTTCAGCCATGGGCCCCGGTCCCGCAACGATAGTCCCAACTCTTATGCTTGTCTCAGTCAGTCCCGGATCATTCTCCTTTCCAAGACGCTTCATGTAGGCGACGAGGTCCGCGAGATCTTCCGGCGCCATCCAGTACCTGGGCATCGTGTCGGGCAGTTTGTTTCCCGCCGGATCTGTTCCTTTGGTCACGGCCATCCCAAGCGCGCGGTCCGTGTAGGCAGGATGCTTGCGCCCACTCGCGTGCGTGACTCCATAAGACTTGGTGAGCGCTTCCCAGGTTATGTCCGAGGGGACGACCCCGCCTTCAGGATTTCCGCGGCCATCAAATCCGTGACAGTTTGCGCAGAGCATCGCCGCCGCCGGCACCTCCATCGTCCCGTCGCCCAGGTAGCAGGTTATCTCTTTGCCTGACGGACTGCTGCCTCGCAGGTAGATGAATTTCCCGCGCTTCTCCTGTTCGGTGAGCTGACCGGCTCCGGGTCCGCTCGCAGTCGTAGTGCCGATAAGCAAGAGCATCAGCATCAGCCCAACTACAAACACAATGCGCCTGATGTTCATCCTCGTCTCCCCGCCGGACTCACTTCACATCTCCGGGCTTGTCATCAACGACACTCTCTACAACCTTGATCAAATCCTCTGGCTTAGCCATCCCCATCGCTTTCTTCCAGAGTCCGGTACGCAGGTTCCCAATGATAATCACCGTCGAGTGATCGTCTCTTGATTCGACGAACGAGCCGATCTTGCGCAAAGCGAATTCGGCGTTCTCTTTCTTACCGGTGACGAAGAACCACCCCGGCCTTGCTTTGTATTTCTGGGCATAGTCCTTAAGGCGCGGCGGCGTGTCCATAGCCGGATCGACGCTGATCGATATGATGTGAACGTCTTTGCCGAGCCGGTCGCCCAGCCAGCCTTGAACTCGTTCGAGGTTCCTGCTCATCGGAGGACACACGCTCGTGCAGGTCGTAAAAAAAGTGTTGATGATAACCACTTTGTCCTTGAGCAGGTCGCTGTAGAACCGCATCGGCTTGCCGTCCTGATTGATCAGTTGAACGTCGGTGAAGTAATTCCGCGCTGGAGAATCTTTGTCGTCAGGCTGCGTGCCTTTTGATTGCGCCGCGCCGGGCAGGGCCAGGAGGCCGGCGCACGCGGCAATGGCAAGCAGGAGCAACAAGGCTCGATTGCCCGCCTGCCCGTATGATTGTCGCTTGAATAATTCATCTTTCATGTTCATCTGGTCACCTCGATTTGTTCTCCAACTCATAGCTTTCCTACGGTTTCGCGGGCATCGCCGCCTTTTCCATGCCGGCGCGCAGGATGAAGTGAGGGGTCTGGTTGTAATTAACCCTTAGCGAAGGACAGTGGACAAACACATAATACGCCCCGGGCTGCTCCGGCTTGAAGGTCACCTCGTATATCCCGTTGCCCAGTGATTGCCCCCACTGACGGTCTTGCCATTCGCCTGGGGGCCGGAACACAAGAATGCCAAAGTCCTTCAGGTCGGGTCTCGGAAGCCGGGTTGTCGAATCCGTCACCCGGAACTGCAGCTTGACGTTCTCGCCCACTTTAACTGCGGAATTCTCGATCAGCGGCTCGACATCAATCGGAAGCGCGGGTTGTTTCTTGAGCGCCGGATCTGTCTTTGCTGTCGTGCTGAAACAATGGGCGATTCGCGGGGAGTCGAGAAGGAACGCTACATCGTATTCTCCATTTGTCGGCAGCTTGATGTTGGTCGTATAAACGCCCGCCCTCACTTCACGAAGGCTCTTGTCCCACACCATCACCGCTCGCGGTTCCCTGCGATAGTTTTGAAAGCTTCCCATCGGCGCTGCCATCCCCTCAGTGTAGTAATAGATCATCTTGTCCGCCGGATTCACTACCAGCACCGAGCCGCCCTCGGGTGCGGGTACTATCACATCGGCCGTTGAGGCGCCCGGCGCCTTTTCCGCAGGCAACTGTCCGGCGGGGAATTCGAGCACCGGCACGTCTGCCTTCTTTCCAATCCCGTCCAACTGGATCAGGCTGACCTGATCACTTCCAAGCGCCCGCACGTATGCGTAGTTTTGCGTGAAGCTTATTTTGTCGGGATTCTTTCCCACCTTAATCGTGTTCACAAGGCGGTTTGTCGACGCATCAATCACCTGAACGTTATTCTCTTTGCCGTTCACCGCAAACCCATACCTTCCATCAGCGAAAAAGCGAATTGCTTTCACGCCGGGTTTGGTCGTAATCCGCGCGAGCACCTCCTGGTCAACGCCTCCGATTACGACAATCGTTCCGTCTTCTTCATTGGCTACGTACGCTGCTTTGCTCAGCGGAGACAACGCCAGCGACACCGGAAGCCCGCCTGTTTTTATGTCTTTTACTTTGGTGAGCTTTTGCACGTCGATCACCGAGAGCGTGCCATCCTGCCTGTTTGTTACGTACGCGTACCGATTGTCGCCCCTCAATGCGATCTCGTGATGTCCGGCTCCCGTCTTGATTCGTGCCGCCACCTTGAGTTCTACAGCGTCGATCACCGTTACTCCGCTCTCGCTGCCGCCGGCGTCGCTTCCCACCCACAGGTATTTCTCGTCTGGCTGAAATGCAACCCGCGTTGGTTTGGCTCCCACGTCGATATTCGCGGCGACTCTCCAGAGTGCCGTATCGATGACCGCAACCTGATTCACCAGAGGCATCGTCACGAAGAGCCTCTTCTTATCGCTGCTCAGGACCCAATCCTCGCCGGGACTATTCAGGAAGACGAGCGTAAACAGTTTGCTGCTGCCGTATCCCATCAGAGGATCAATCACCGAGATGTTAGCTTCCTGGTTTAGCGTAAGAATGAAGTAAGTATTCAAATCGATTTCAGGCCGGCTGCTGAGCGCCGACTGCAGAAATGACTGAATCTTCTGACGGCAATCCTTCGACTCGGTGAGCTTGCCAGGCGCGCGAAGGTCCATCCACGCTGACGGATGCAGATTTACCAGCGGCGTGCCGTTCCGCGACTCGGTTATCTTGAAATTCACTACCGCATCCTGGCCTTCCATCAGGTCTCTGGACTTCGCGTCTTTGTCGCCAAGCGGATCAATGGTGAACTCAACCTCTATGCCTTCGTGGACGATTTTCTGCGGCGCGCGAGTGGACGAGCCGTTCGCGGGCGATTTAGCATCCGGCTTCGCTCCATTGACGCCGGTGTTCTTCGCACCCTCCGCGGGCTCTTTCTTCTGGGCGGCCGCGCCCGCATTGGTCTGTGTTTGAGCCTCCGGCTTCGTGCTCACCTGCGCTGTTCCGGCGATCACCACCAGCGCGTATGCCAACAACAAAGTCAATGAGCAAACCGTGCGGGCGGCGCTGCCCAAGGGGTCCCGGTTTCCCGCCGTATGTCGTGTTTGACTTGTCTTCATCTCGTCGCTCCTTTTTTCTTAGTTGTCCGATACTACTGCTTACCGTGTTATGCCCTTCATATCTCTGACCGTGTTGTAAAACGACCGCACTCCTACCGGTCCGTCGTTGGCGTAATCAAGGATTGCGAGGCGCAGCTCGGATGAATCCGCGAAGGCGAACGTCGTCTTGCCGTTCTGGCGCCGTATGTCAAGAATCGGGAGATTGCGACAGCGCAGGAAGCTGGCCAGATTCAGGTCGGAGGTCTCGTATGGGCGATTTGTTTCAGGAGGGTTCATCTCCGATTCATCCTTTGCTTCATCGACCTTCATCAGGCTTCATCTGGGGGTGTCGACTCCTGCTTAATTTTCAAACGGGGCGGAACGCGGCCTGACCTGAGTCAGGCCGCGCCCGCCGTTAAATCACCGCTATTGGACCGGCGCCGGATCAAGTAGAGCCGGATCGGTTACCAGCAATGGTGAGAAGACTCTGAAGATTCCCCAGAGACCATTGTGGAATTGGAACGATTGGAAAGTGCGGTACAGGTAATCACCCGGCACCTTGAACCTTCCGCCCGCTCCATTTCTCAAAACGGCATCGAAGTGGAATGTCGCGCCGACTCCGAACTGAGCGCCTGACCACTCAGATAGCGGGTTGGCGCCGATTGTCTTCGAGCCGCCGAGGTACGGTTCCTCGCGCCACACATGACCGTGAAGTACGAACACGTTGTTGCGTCCGTGTCCGCCTGCATTCAGCACGTGGATTCGTGCTTGTTGTCCTGCCGTGGCAGTGAAGATCGGCGTTACCGGATCTTTGCAATCCATTGGCTTGATTGAAAGGCACGCAGGAATCACCGAATTCGACACCGCATTGCTGAAGTCGATGTCGCGGGTTGAGAATCCACCCGGCCCAGCTTCTCCCCCGGTGAATGGTATGTCGGGCATAAAGCCAAGTCGGAACCAGAGCGGCTCAGTTCGATAGTTGAACGCTTTCTGTGCTGTGTCCTCCACATCGTCCTTCTCGGCCACACTGGGCACAGCAGTGCCGTCTCCGAGAGTCGAGCCTTCACCGAACCTCAGGTTGACATCGGTTTGGTGCATCAGCACGAAGTCGCGGAAAGCGACATTGCCAAGCAGATCGTACACATTGGCACGCGCCCTGGAATTGGTGTCTTCCACCCAGTTATTCTTCGCGCCGAGGGGGATCTTGCCCTTCGGCAGGATTATCAGGGAACCGAATGCTCCCTTGTTGCTGTGCTTGATCGGGTCTGACGAGATCAGATTGGTCCCGCCAAACTCAATCGGAACGAGACTGCCAAACGAGGTCGTCTTGTCGATCTTGAGCTCGCCGGCGTACCACCGGTACTTGACGCTGAATCCCGGCGCCGCGGTTTGAACCGGATTGAAGCCGACGTTGAAGCCGTCACTGTTGGTCACATCGTAGAACAACAACTGCGGATGCAATCCAACATTAGTCGACGGCAGCACCTGATTGGCGTTGAACTTCTCAATCAGCATCGGCATCGTATTCCAGCCGGCCAGATCCGGCGCCGTCGCGGGCAGTTTGTTTGTGAGCGTTAAATCGATGCAGTCGCCCACGTTGGCCCTGAGAATCAAAGGCTCAATTGGAACGCCCGCCTTCAACTTGCCCGTTAGCGGATCGAGGTCCTCGCTTCTCACATACATGATCGCCGTTGGATCGTGCAGCGGTCCCTTGTGAGAGACGAGCGGGTGGTTCGGGTCTTTCAAAACGGTTAGGCGAGGATTGTAGACCAGAGTCTTCTGCGGCAGGATGTTCTTGGCCAGCACAGCCGTGACGTTTAACTGCCTCGGTGCCTGCGCCTTCAAGCACACCCCGTCGAAGTCGCCCTGGTTGCTGAGGATTGGTGCGCGAGCATTGACGTTGTTGGGCAGCACTTGCAGGTCGCCCTTTGCTCCTTTGAACACGCGCATGATTCCCCACAGTCCATTCCACCCACCGTCCACCGCCGCGCCCGGTCTGTAGAGGTAGTCGGCTGATTTTTCAGTCATCTTATTCGGCATGTTGGGAACTATGAACTCGAAGTGCTCCGATATTCCCATCATCTGAGAATTCCGGTACCCGGAGTTATTGACCGACAGCGGATCCTCGGGCGTGCCCGGCTCAAACAGCCACTTGATTCCGTGCACGGTGAAGTTGTGACCTTCTTCGTGCGCGCCTACGAGAATGCGGATTTGAACCCTGTCGTGCTCATACGCTCTCAATAGCCGCGTGAAAGGGTCGAATGCGTCTACGTCTTTGTCCACCTGGTAGAACGGCGGATACGCATTGTGCTGATTCAGATCCTCATCAACTCTTTTGATGGACCGGAAAACGTGCGAAAGGTCTCCCTGTTCACCCACCACCTGCTTGTTCGTGTGGGGATCGCGAATCCGGAGCGGGATCGGCTCGTTGCGATAGTTGACCACGAACGTGCCAGGCTCAGCAGCCGAGATGGCTTCCGGGCAGGGTGCCGGATCGCCGCCATGGCAGATAGCCAGCTTCTGGATATTAATCGGCAGAGGGGCCTCTTCCTTGGCGGGTGGATTGATCGCCCCTGCCGGATCCGGATGCGGGTTATCAACACCGCCGCCAGTGCCGGGCAGGTATGCATGTTGGAAGTCTGCGAATTCAAGCATGAACTCGCGGTAGCTGAAGGCCGTGTCCTTGGTCCAAACGTCGACGCGCCAACTGGTCGGGCCTCCATCGAGGAGTCGAGGCGGCGTCACGCCCTGACCGCCGAGAATCACGCCGGTGTCAGGATCGCGCCACGTTGAGCCTTCAGGCTCGATCACCAGACCGGCATACAAGCCGACCTGCTGGTGAGTTGATGGACCGAAGTGGTCGTGTGTGAAGACAGTGCGCAGCGTACGATCGACTTTGTTGTTGTTGAGCGTATTGTCCGCGTACCAGCGCTGAATGGTTGTCTGAGCGCCCTTGACGTGGAAAAAGGGATGCTCCTTGGGATCGAGTATTAGCTGGATTGTCGGCCCGTCACCTATGGGAGGAATTATCAATCCGCCCGTAGCGTTGATCGCCTTTATGCGCTCGATCACCTCATCGGGAGCAAGGGTCCCGTCTTCGTAGTTCCATCCATTTCCAGAACCGTCCGACGAGGTGACGTCGAACTTCACCAGGTGAATGTGCTGCCCGATGATGTCGGTTGGAGTTCTAACCTGAAAGTCGTCCAGTTCATACACGGCAGGCAACAGGTTAGTGTGGTGGAAGGTTATGCAGTCGTTGGTATTGGCACGGAAGAAGAACGGCTCCGGCGGTTTCGCGAACCCTCCGGCTGTTCCTCTGAGGTCGGCAACATCACCCCACAGCGCCAGAATGCGTTGCTGCGGGAAATGCCAGCCGGCCTTGTTCAGTCTCACGTCCAACTGAATACCGGCCGCCTTGTAGAAGCGCTCGACTCCGACAGCCTGTCCCTCGTCATTGATGCAGGGATCTGCATAGGGAGCTCCTTGCTGCGCGCCTGAAGGATTAGCCGGAGTTTTCCTGGGCAAGCCGTTGGTGATGAACTTGGCCTCCAGGCCTTCGGGTGTGAACGTCGCGTGTGACCGCTGGCCGTGATACGCCATCGCAGCCTTTTCAACAGGCTCCCCTTCTTCTTTGCGAGCCACGGCATTGGCGGTAATAAGGTTCTTGCTGAAGTCCAGCCGGTTGTGGACTTCGGTGAACGTCCCACCTGTAATGATGTGACGCGGCAGTCCGCCGTCATCCACTACGTCAAGCGGTGGAGTCGGAGGACGATGGCCGGCCACGGCAGGAATGAAGAATGGGAATCCGGGATTGCCCGTTCCCGTGATCTTAACCTGACCGTTGACGATGGATGCCTGCGCTTCAGGCAGCGGTGCCATCGGTCTGGTCGGAAGCGGCACAAGCGCCGGGATCGGCGTGCCCGCCAGTATTTCAGCATCCGGCAATGCGCGCGACCCGAATGCAGGACGTCCCTCCGCATCGAGAACCGTCCCCGATTCGAATACATCGTGGCTGCGCCAAAGCGACCACATCCCCATTGCGAAGTGCGGATAGAAGTGGCAATGGAAAATCGAATCGCCGACGACCTTATTGCGATTGCCGCTGCCGTTGTAGGTTATCTCCGTTGTGAACGCGCTGCCCGGTCCAAGCGCCTGACTGTCTAAGTATGCTGAGTTAGGATCGTCGGGCGTGTGAACCCACTGGTGAGCGTGCAGGTGATGGATGTGATGCTCCTTCGACCCGCCGTGCATAACACGGAACTTGGTGTGATCTCCAATGTACGTGTGATAGACGTTTGACGGGTCATCAGGATAAAAGGCCTTTGTTGCTTTGAATCCGAGCTTCGGGCCGCAGTTCAAATTGCCTTTCCTTATGTCTTCGATCGTGCAGGGAACGTTGGCCGGAATATCCACTACCATCGCCGGATCGCCCACCGCCCAGGACGTAAGGAAGAACTCTTCATACCTGCACTCGGTGCAATTTGCCATCGGACCTACCCCGAGGCGGTTCGCAAGAATCTCAGCTCCAATTCCTCCAGTGCCATAATTGATGGCAAACGCATCTCTGACACTGTGGAGGGTGAACTTGAGCGGGTTTTCAGGAGCGGGCTTCGGAGGATCCTCGAATTGAGGGAACGCCTGAACCGCCCCGACTTCGTCGTGGTAGATGATGGTGAATTCGCGGAACGGCTGATCGCGATCAGGTTCGACCTGAACAGCCGGATAAGTTCCCGTCGGGAACCTTCCGGCCTTCGGACCCGAGATGATCGCCGTCAAATCAGTGTGCACGATCTCAGTGCCCCTGAGCATCTTCAAAATGGGCTTGGCATCAGGAGTGAGAGCACAATCCTGCCCGTAGGGATAGCAGGCATTGTAGTTAATGATCGGGTGGCCATCAGTGGTTGTGGCCTTTGTGGCAAGCTTCAGGTCATTGGCAGTCACCTGGCTGCGATACCATTCTGCTCCGGCGGGCTGAACGTTGACCGCGCCAAAGAGTCCGGCGTTGAGCTGCCCGCCATCTCCCTCGCCGCCGGTCGTCGAGCCCATGCTGTAGAGCATGTAGCCGCCTTCACGCTCCGCATAGAACGTAAAGGTCCGGTTGCCCCCAACTGCAACGAGGCTGCTGGCGTTTTTGCCGACAAACGAACCGTCATCTGCGATGCTGTTCCTGAGTTGGAGTCCGTGCGCCCGCAGAGACACGACGCGAGTGACTACTTGTTCCTGATCAACCGGAGTAGGGTTCAAATAGTTGAAGAGGGTGACTTGCAAGCAATCGCCCACATTCATTCGAAGCACTATCGGTCGCGGACGCTTGCCGTCTCGGAGCCTGGCGTTTCCAGCGCCCAGAGGCTGACTCGATCTGGCGGCAACGACGTCCCCAGCCAGTGCGAAAATCATCCCTTGCGGCTCCACCGCTCCGAGACGATTCCAAAAGAACACCTGATCCAATGCAACGACTTTCGCCGTGACCGTGCGGCTGCAAGCAGCTGCGCCTGGCGCCGCATCAATTCCCTCTTGTGCGTTGGCAGGATCAGGAATGGCAAGAAGTGCCAGGGCGGCAAGGCTACCCAGCACGAATCGCAATAAGCGATGTTTTCTACTCATGAGCATTCCTCCTCCCTTCCATAAGGGCAGACTATTCCTGTGCACCCAGGGCCATGAGCGCCGAAATCAATGATTGTTGACTGATCCCGTCGGCCGGCGGTGAAGCAAAGCAGAACTCCGCCAACCTTCAGGCAGTGATTGAACTCGAGATATGCAGGCTTGCTCTGGCTGAGCCATCAGAGTGGCTATCTGCGGGGCCCCGAAGTCATGATTGCGGATAAACGGCGTACGGGGCGATGGATCACAGACGAAGCAAACCTTTAGCGCGTCCCGGCGCCCTCACTTGATGGCGTCGAGCCGCAACAGCCACAAGAGCAAACCATGTGCCCTCGGTCACATATTGTGAGCCCAAGATCACGCCCACAGGTGATTTTCCTTTCAAACCACGATCTGCACTTGTTGCGGTACAGTAAAGAAACAGTTGGATGCGCAACCAGCCGGTCCAGGCTCTGCGGACATTCTCGCACCAGCGTGGGTTAAACCACCCAAACACGCTACGCTCACCGCGTAATTCTCAGCGAATTTGAACCAAAGCCTGTGCGGAACGGCCGCCGCGTGATTCGGAATCTGGCTCGAGCCAGTTGGTGAAAGTCACCTGCAAGCAGTCGCCTTCATTCGCTCGAGAGCGATGGGGCCAGATTGAGCCTTCAGCTTGTGTTCGGAAGCCAGGCGTAGATTTCTTTCTGCGATTGCTTCTCACTCATTATTCTTTGTAATATCCGATGCCGGAACACACAGACACCTCGCCAGCGGCCCTGGGTTGCTTGAAAGTGAGAGAATGTTTCTGGAAATCAGGCGCTGATACTCGCCTTACATATTGCGGTAGTTCGGGCCGCCGCCGCCCTCGGGAGGCACCCAGTTGATGATTTGATAGGGATCCATGATGTCGCATGTCTTGCAATGCACGCAGTTTGAAAAGTTGATCTGAAGGCGTCGCTTCCCTTCTCCGGCGTCAACCACTTCATAGACATTCGCCGGGCAGAAGTTCTGGCAAGGGTTGCCGTACTCCTCGACGCAACGGCCGGCGCAGATACTGAAATCCAATACCTTCAGGTGCGAGGGCTGGTCTTCATTGTGATGAGTGCCTGAGTGGTAGACATCGGTAAGTTTATCGAATGTGAGCTGATTGTCGTACTTCAGTCCCGCGTACCGATCCTCGCGGCCGTCATCCTTCAGCTTCTGCATGTGCTCATGGCCTGCTTTGATCGGCAGCTTCGACGGAATGCGGCCGCCCGTAAGGATCGAGATTCCTTCAGTCATCAGCCCGAACATCCGCCCGCGATCAAACGCTTGATGGAAATTGCGGGCCTTGTAGAGCTCGCGGCCGACATAACTCTCCTTCAACTTGGTATCGAAAGACGCGAGTGTATTGCGTGAGAAATCATTCGTTACAATAGCGTCGAGAATGGTATCGGCGGCAAGCATCCCGGCCTTGATCGCGGTGTGTATTCCCTTCAGCCGCTCGCCGTTGAGCATGCCCGCCGAGTCGCCGATTATCATCACGCCATCTGCCGTCATTTGCGGCATCGTGTACCATCCGCCGACGGGCATCGCTTTGGCGCCGTAGCGAATCAGCTTGCCGCCCTTGAGCAAGTCGCCGATCAGCGGGTGCGTCTTGAAGCGTTGAAACTCATGATGCGGATCGATATTCGGATCGCGATAGTCGAGCCCAACCGCCAGCCCGATGTCGATTATCCGGTCGCGCATGCCGTAGACCCACGATCCGCCGAACGTGTGTGAGTCGAGCGGCCAGCCCATCGTGTGAATCACCGAGCCGGGCGCGAAGCGATCATCGGGCACTTCCCACAGTTCCTTGATGCCGACCGAATAAACCTGCGGATCGGTATCGCGGTCGAGCTTTAAGCAATTGATCAACTGCTTGGAAAGCGAGCCGCGAACTCCTTCGCCGAGAACCGTGACTTTGGCGGAGATATCGACGCCTGGTTCGAAATTCGCTTTCGACTTGCCCGACTTGTCTATGCCCTTGTCACCGGTGCGAACCCCGATAACCGCGTCACCGTCGTAGAGCATTTCCGCGCCGGGGAACTCCGGGAAGATATTGACCCCCGCTTCTTCGCACTTCTCGCCCAGCCATCGCACCAGCTTGTTTAGCGAGACCACATAATTGCCATGATTGCGAAGCGGGGGCGGAAGTATGGGCAACGGGATTTTGGCGCTTCCTGAAAGAAAGTAGACGCGCTCTTCACCAACGGGCGCTTCGAACGGCGCGCCTTCTTTCTCGAAATCCGGAATCAGCTCGCGCAGGCTGATTGGGTCGAGCACGGCCCCGGAGAGTTGGTGCGCCCCGATCTCTGCAGCCTTCTCGATGACCGCGATATTGATTTCCTCGAGTTGGTTGGCGCCTGATTGCTTTGCGCGTTCATTGTGCGCCGAGATCAACCTGGTGAGGTGAAGCGCGCACGCAAGGTTGGCCGGTCCCGCCCCGACCAGCAGCACGTCCATTTCGAGAATCTCTCTTTCTATCACCATGGACAACGGGAATAGACCACGTATCCGGCGGATCTGGCGGATTTACACGGATCAGATCCCCGGACATCCGTCGAATCCGCGGTCTATTCTTACCCTTCGCTTTTCACTCTCGTGATCTCCGCGGTCAGCAAGGGGACAATCTCAAAGAGGTCGCCGACGATGCCGTAGTCGGCGATGTCGAAGATCGGTGCTTCGGCGTCTTTGTTGATGGCGACAATCGTCTGCGAGTTCTTCATGCCAACCACATGTTGAATCGCCCCGGAGATTCCGATAGCCAGGTATAACTTTGGCGAAACAGTTTGCCCCGAGCTTCCAATCTGGCGATCCATCGGCAGCCATTCGTTGTCGCATATCGGCCGCGAGGCAGCGATTTCAGCGCCCATGGCGTCGGCGAGCTTCTGGACCATCTCGATGTTCTCTTGACTCTTGATGCCCCGGCCGACGGCGACGATCAGCGGCGCCTGGCTCAGATCGACTGCTTGTTTTGCTTCCTGGAACTTAGGCTCGGACTGACTCCTGATTTGCACGTCCGCCATGTTGATTTCAAGTGGCGCTATGGGAGCGGGCGATTCGGCGGCTTCGGCCTTATCAGCTCGATAGGACCCGGCTTGAAACGAGGCCAGCATCGGCGGCGCGCCCGTGACTCGAACATCGGTATTGATCTTGCCCTGAAAGATTTGCCGAGTGAAAACAACGTCGCTGCCTTCAACCCGGAAGCCAACGCAGTCGGTGACGAAGGTCTTGCCGAGAGTCGCTGCCAGCTTCGGCGCGAAGTCGCGAACCTGATAAGTGTGGCTCAGGATCACCAGGCGGGGATCGAGTTTCTCGATCACTTGCTTCAGCGCCGGCACATAACCGTCGGGAGTGTATTCCGCGAGCTTGTCGTCCTCGACGGTATGAACGGCATCCAGTTTCCTGGAAGCCACTTCAGAGGCAACGCCGGCGATGGACTTTCCAAGCACGACCGCTGATAGTTTTTCTCCGGTGGCCGAAGCGATGCCTTGCGCCGCGACCATTGCCTCCAACGAAGTGCGATTGAGCACCCCGTCTCGCTGCTCTATGAAAAGAAGTATTCCCTGGCTCATTTCTTCCCCCAAAGTGATTTGCGATTTCCGATTGCCGATTGCCGATTGCCGATTTCAGATTGTCGATTTCAGATTGCAGATTTCACATTCATACAGAAACGAATACCAATCGGCAATCAGATCACTCTTGCG
This sequence comes from Acidobacteriota bacterium, assembly GCA_038040445.1. NCBI lineage: Bacteria > Pseudomonadati > Acidobacteriota > Blastocatellia > Candidatus Onstottus > Candidatus Onstottus frigus. The sequence goes on from JBBPIG010000019.1 coordinate 85,374, forward strand.
TCGAAGCGCAGTTTTTCGACCAGCTTAGCGGCAGCCTCAGCCGGTTTGCCTTCGATGAACTCGGTCCGCTTCGTCTTCTCGGGCAGATAAGCGCGCTCGATTACCTGGGTTGGCTTCAAGTCATCGGCGGTCAGGCCGAGGTCGGCTGCTTTCACTTCCCGAATCTCTTTCTTCTTCGCCGCCATGATCCCCTTCAGCGTAGCGTACCGAAGCTGATTGATACCCGACTGGATGGTCAACAGCGCCGGCATCGGAAGCCGCACCCACTGAAACCATCCGCTCTCAAGCTCGCGTTTCACCCGCACGGAACCGTCCTCGGGCTGGACTTCCATTACGATGGTCGCGCTCGGCAAAGCCAGATGCTCGGCAAGGATCAATCCGACCTGTGCGAATCCGTAATCATCCGACTGCAACCCGGTGAATATCAGATCGCACTTCTCGTCCTTGAGCGCCGCCGCCAAGGAGCGGGCAATCGCGGCCGAGTCGGTTGCGGTGTCGAAGATCGGATCGTGCAGGTGAATGGCTCGGTCCGCGCCCTTCGCGAGCGCTTCCTTGATTGACTGGCGCACACGCTCGGGGCCCAGCGAGACGACTATGACCTCGCCGCCGTGCTGCTCTTTCTGGCGAAGCGCCTCCTCTAGCGCGTATGCATCCGCTTCGCTCATCTCGTAGCTGATGTCGCGCTCATCGATCCACTTTTGATCGGCGCCGATTCGCAAGATGGAATCTTTCTTGGGCACCTGCTTCAAACAGACGACTATGTTCATACGAGTCCCTTATGTAAATTGCACGGGCAGATCTGACTCCCTGCCCTCCGGTTTATTACTTTCCAGCTAGATTTGGGCGTGATGAATGTCCCGCGAACATCAGTTTGGCGCCGAGTCATTGATGCTCCATTCTCGGGCGCCGCGACAGACTGTCGTGTGCCGGACATTTTTCAAAGGCGAAACAACCCGTGTACGGCCATGATTCCTAGTCACCGTCGTATCGCTTCAGGAGTAGAGCCGCGTTTGTGCCGCCGAACCCGAAGGAGTTCGACAGCGCGTATCGCAACGGAGCACGGCGCGCGGCGTTCGGTACATAGTCAAGATCGCATTCGGGATCGGGCTTTTCGTAGTTGGCGGTTGGCGGCACGATCTGGTCGTGGAGCGCCAGCGCGCAGACTCCCGCCTCGACGCCCCCGGCCGCTCCGAGAAGGTGGCCCATCATCGACTTGGTCGAACTGACGGGAATTGAATAGGCGGAATCCCCGAACACCTTCTTGATCGCCAGCGTCTCGAGCTTGTCATTGTAGTGAGTCGACGTGCCATGCGCGTTGATATAGTCAATGTCGTGCGGCTGAATGCCTGCGTCTTTGATGGCATTCGTCATGACTCGTACCGCTCCGTCTCCGTCTTCTGAAGGCTGCGTGATGTGGAACGCGTCGCTCGACATGCCATATCCAACCAACTCTGCGTAGATTTTTGCGCCTCGCGCGCGCGCTCTTTCGAGCTCCTCAAGTAGCAGAACGCCCGCGCCTTCACCGATCACGAAGCCATCGCGGTCCGCGTCGAACGGGCGGCTCGCGTGCCCGGGGTCGTCGTTCCGAGTCGACAACGCGCGCATCGCAGCAAAGCCGCCCACACCCATCGGCGTGATTGCGGCTTCAGCGCCTCCGCACAGCATTGCGTCGGCGTCCCCACGCTGAATGATCTTGAAGCTGTCGCCAACAGCATGAGACCCAGTCGAACACGCGGTGCACGTCGCCGAGTTCGGCCCCTTGAGCCCGAAGCGAATCGACACTTGCCCCGCCGCGAGATTGACTATGGCGGCCGGAATAAAGAAAGGCGATATCTTGCCGGGTCCGCCCTTTAAAAACTTCTCGTGCTCGCGCTCGATCACGCCAAACCCGCCGATCCCCGATCCGATAAACACTCCGATCCGCGTGGCATCGTCGTCTCCATTCACTCGAAGGCCGGAGTCGTCCATCGCTTCTTGCGAGGCCGCGACGGCGTAGTGAATGAACGGGTCCATCTTTTTGACTTCTTTTTTCTCGATGAACTTCAGGGGATCGAAGTTTTTTACTTCGCTCGCGATGCGGACCGGAAAAGCAGAAATGTCGAAACGGGTGATGGGACCAACCGCATTGCGGCCGGCGAGCAGGTTCGACCAAACCTCTTCCTTGGTATTGCCTGAGCCACAGATGAGGCCCATGCCTGTAATTACGACACGACGGTTCAATCCTCAACCTCCGGGCTTAGAAGCGAGCGACGCTCGGCTTACTTGGAATGCTTACTTATGTAGTCGATCGCGTCACGCACGCTTTGAATCTTCTCGGCGTCTTCGTCGGGAATCTCGATGTTGAACTCTTCCTCGAACCTCATCACCAGCTCAACTGTATCGAGCGAGTCGGCGCCAAGATCATCAATGAAGCGCGCGTTCGGAGTCACTTCGCCCTCGTCAACACCGAGCTCATCGACGATTATCGTTTTCACCCTCTCCTCAACGGAACCTTCAGCCATTTCGTAGCCCCTCCTATCAAAATGTCCGACAAACCTCAGTTTGTCGTGGTTTCAATGCGGCGTATCAACGAGTCAGCGACAACCTGAAGTTCGTCGGACATCGCATCGTTTTCAAAGTTGATTATGAACGATGAACCGGGAATGCCCAAGCTCACCTTTCATCTTTCCCCTCATTCCTGGGAGCGCAGGCACCCCTGCCTGCTTGGCGCTGCGCTAGAAGAGGCAGGCAGGGATGCCTGCGCTCCCAGGGTACTTCAGAGTCCTAAAGCAGCCACCGTAGCGTCGAGCGACTGAGCGTCCTCGACGTTCAGTATCTGACACTGCCGGTTGATCTGCCTGACAAGCCCCGAAAGGACCTTCCCCGGTCCCACCTCGATGAACCGCGTCACGCCTTCATCGAGCAGCCGGTTGACGGAATCGCTCCAGCGGACTGGCGATGCGACCTGTCGAAGCAGCGCGTCTCGCGCTTGGACGCCGGTTGCTATAAGCGCCCCATCGACGTTTGTTACAAGCGGCACCCGCAAATCAGCGAACTCGGTTTCGTTGAACACCACCTCGAGCCTTTCGGCGGCAGGCTTCATCAACTCGCAGTGAAAGGGCGCGCTGACTGCAAGCATCACCGCTCGCTTTGCGCCCTTAGCTTTCGCCAACTCAACCGCGCGTTCGACGGCCGGTCTGTGTCCGCCGATCACCGTCTGATTCGGCGAGTTGATATTCGCCGGCGCGCAAACGCCCAGACTTGAAGCTTCGACGCAAATAGACTGGACGATTTCAATACCTATGCCGATCAACGCCGCCATCGCACCCTCACCAGGCGGCACGGCCTCTTGCATATACAGGCCACGCTTTCGCACTGCCCTTAACGCGTCATCAAACTTCAAAGATCCCGCAGCCACAAGCGCGCTGTACTCACCAAGGGAATGGCCGGCGACAAAGTCGGCTTTCGCCCCTCGAGCTTCGAGAACTCGCAGCACCGCAATTGACGTAGTCAGGATTGCCGGCTGAGTGTTTACCGTGAGCCTCAACTCTTCATCGGGCCCTTCGAAGCACAGGCTCGACAATCTCATACCGAGCGCGCGATCTGCTTCTTCGAACACCTGACGGGCCACCGGCTGTTTCTCCGCCAGTTCCGTCCCCATTCCCACTTGCTGCGAGCCCTGACCTGGAAATATGAAGGCTGTTCGCATAGTAGTGGTCAGTAGTCCGTGGTCCGTAGCCCGTGGTTAAATCGAACCCATAGCCAGTGACTACGGACTACGGACTTCCGTCTAACGGTGTCCGTCGCGGCTCGCCACAATAGCCGCGCCCAACTCAGCTTCAATTCTCCCGTTGACCTCGCCGAGGCAATAGGTGCGCGCGACAGCGATCGCATTACGAATAGCCTTGGCGTTCGATCGGCCATGACATATGACCGCGACGCCCTTTATGCCCAACAGCGGCGCTCCGCCGTACTCGGCATAGTCCAGCTTCTCTTTGAATTTCTGAAACGCGGGCCGCGTCAGCATCGCGCCGGCCTTCGTCTGAATGGTAGCTTGAAGCTCGTGCTTGAGCAGCCGCATTATGAACTCGAAGACACCCTCGCTGACCTTGAGCGCGACGTTGCCGGTGAAGCCGTCACAGACGACCACGTCTACCTGCCCCGTGTACATGTCGCGTCCTTCTACGTTTCCTACGAAGTTAAGCGTTGAGTTCTTGAGCAGCTTGAACGCTTCTTTAGTCAGATCGTTGCCCTTGATCTCTTCTTCACCGATCGATAGCAACCCAACTCGCGGGTTGGCCACGCCGACGACGACGCTCGAGTAGAGTGATCCCATCACGCCAAAATCATAAAGGTGGGCGGGTTTGCACTCCGCGTTTGCGCCGACGTCGAGAATGACCGTTCCATGTCCGGTCAGAGTGGGAAGCACTGCCGCCAGAGCGGGGCGATCTACCTTAGGAAGCGCGCCGATGACCAGCTTCGAGGTCATCATAACCGCGCCGGTGTTGCCCGCGCTTACAAGTGCCTGAGCTTGTCCGTCGCGCACCAGCTTGGCGGCTACGCGAATTGAGCTGTTCTTCTTGCGTCGAACTGCGAGCGCCACCGGGTCATCCATGGTGATGACCTCTTGCGCGTCTACGATCTCGATGCTCGAGCTCCGCCAGGAGCGGCGACTGCCGCTCAGCGTCCGAGTCCTGCGATGCTTATCGAGTTCAGCCTGAATCTGCTCGGATCGCCCGACCAGGATGACGCCGACTCCGAGATCGCGCGCAGCTTCTATGGCGCCCTCGACCTCGCTGGCTGGAGCGAAATCGCCACCCATTGCGTCCACAGCGATCTTTAGCATAAAGACCTAAAAGGGATCGAAGATTGAGGATCGAGGATTGAAGATCGAAATGAATAGTCGCGATCCTCGATTCTCGATCATCGATCCGCGATTCTCTTACTCTTCTTCTTTCATCTCGATGGCAATGCGCCCACGATAGAAACCACACTTGGGGCACACGCGGTGCGGCGGGCGAGGCTCTCCGCAATGGGGACAGTTCCCCACCGCGGCCGGCGTTAGATGATCGTGCGCCCTGCGCTTGCCGGTACGCGATTTTGAATGCTTTCGTTTAGGATTTGGCATTAATGTACTCCTGACTCTATCAACTCAGTTAGATTTCAATTCCTTGAGCGCAGCCCAACGCGTGTCCACTTCCCCGTTGCAAGCACACTCGGCATGATTCAGATTCGCACCGCACTCAGGGCACAGGCCGCGGCATTCTTCGGTGCATAAACGAGCCATCGGCAAAGCCAACTCGATTTGTTCTCGCGTAAGATCATCGACACTAATGATCCCGTCCTGATAGAACCCAAGCGAGAGATCGTCTTCACCCAACTCATGTTCCTCTCCCGTTCCGTGGGGGGGCACGTAAACAAGGTCGAACGATTCAACTACGGGCACGGACAAAGTAGCGAGACACCGGTCGCATTCGAACTCCACCAAAGCACTTACGCTGCCAACCAGCGCCACCTTTTTGGCGTCGCGGTTTGCCCGGAGGCTTACCTCGGTTTGCCCGATTGCATAACCATCTTCGCCTGACAGACCAAGCTCCCCGGCCGGATAACGATGGTGGACACTGAGTCCCTCATCCTCACTTATCTGGGCTACTACGATGTTCATCCCCGAATCTGGATCGAGCCAGGACTCGCGCTCGACCCGACCTTACTATCATAGTCACAAGAATTCTGCTTTGCGCAAAAGATATTCATTATATAGTTGACAACTCGGTTGTCAACTAACGCTTCGAACAGGTAGTGTCTTAATTCTGCGTTGCTGAGAATTAGCCTACTCGTCTTCAAAATTGATGCTGCGCCGCGATTGAGCTATGATGAGTTTCGGCGAAAGTGTTTCTGACCAAGGGTCGCAGCAACTGTGGCTCTTTAGGGAGTTCGTCTCCGAGATAGGAAAAAGACGCTGTATTACCGAGTGGTGTAGGAAAGAGTTGGAAGTGGCGGGCAGGGTCAAGTTTCGACAGATGCTCAAAGAGCTAGCAGTAACGCCGCGTCTTGGCTGGAAGATGCCCCACTAGCGCGTATTGACTGGGTATTCTGACATAGGCGAAATTAGGTTCAAGGCCAACAAGATTCAGCATAGGCCGATTGGTTTCTTTGGACCCAGTGGAGGCGAATATACGCTGTTGCTCGGCGTTAAAGAGCGGGGTAACAAGTTTGAGAACAGGCAGGCGGAAGAGGTAGCGGATGGGCGGAGAATCAAAGTCTTGGCAGACAGGAGGCGGTCGGAGATTTATGAATACTGAAATCAACACTCTAGCCGGCAACGACGATACGCTACTAGTAGAACTGCAAGACAAAGAGTATAGGGATCTCTTTGTTGTCGAGCATATTCAGACAAGCCTGCCTTTCCAGACTCAAGCTTTGCGCGAGCAGCGTGGCTGGTCGCAAAAGGAGCTTGCGGAACGGACAGGCATAACTCAGACGAACATGTCTCGCATAGAAGACCCCGACTACGGAAAGCTGACCCTTAGAACTCTTCTTCGGTTAGCGTCCGCTCTTGATGTTGCTCTATTCGTCCGCTTTGTTCCCTTCAGCTTTTTAGTTAACTGGACCGAAGGCAGGACTCAGCGAATCCCCGGCTTATCACATGACGCACGATTAGTGCTGAGTTTCCAAGAGGAATTTGGGAATCGGACAATATCCACCATCTTAGAATTCCCGACACTTCCCTTGGTGCGTCAGGAACAAGGCGAAGAAACGCTTCTGGGCGCGCCTAAGCGCGGCACAACGCGAGGCCACGGCGCGATGGGGGGAGATGCTCCAGAACCTGTGGGCCTTATGGGGAAAGTAGGATGAGGATAATTAGTATCGACAGCGCAAGGGCCGGTCTTGTAATTCCCTTTGCGGAGATACTGCCCTTAACAGGCGTAGATCCGCGCGATATCTGCGACGCGATAGCTGAAAGATACTCGTTTGCGGATGAGCCCGATTTCTCCGAAGGGCTCCAATCGACACGGGAGAATGGATTAGTCTTTGAAGTCGGCAAACTTAAATCAGGTAGCCACGGAGCAATAGATAAGCTAGTGATCACGGGCGAGATGGTTGTGGGTTGGGCCACACCCACAGATGTTGCTAAAGAGTTCATGCAAGACCTCCTTAACTGGGGAGCCAGTTCTCAGGGGTGGCGTGTCACACCAACTCTCTTTGAGAGCTTAGTGTTCTTGAGTCAGATCACAGTGGAGTTTGATGCGCCTATGGGGAAATTAATTCGCAAACTTGAAGCCCTTTCTGGAATGTTCCAAAACGTATTCAACAGAAGTTATAATTCTAACCAACAAATCGATTTCGCTGGGCTCTTCTTCAACTACGACCGCACATATCTTACGGCGCCCTTAAATCAACTATCGTCCTTCGGCATAGACAGAAAACTCGGAGCCGCCTTTGATACAAATCGCTTTTTCTGTACAGCCCCGGTTCAGACACAAGATCACATAAAGCTGTTGGAAGAAATCGAGCTTATGGCTGCCGCAGACTAAGGTCGCTAGATCTGACACTCACACATTGTAAAGACGCTGCCTTCGAGCCGCACTGACGCCTTCAACTCTTATTAATGCGAACATTTCGGAACTTTACGCTTACTCAGACGTGATCATTCTGGGTATAATTATGGAGCCGTAATACACCCCCAAGGAAGACACGGGCCGAATGGCAGCAGTCACTCACCAGGCGCAAGCGATTGAACTGAGCGGCAGCCGGTCGGTAGAAGCATCAAATGATCACGAACTGCTGGCCGCGATTCGCGACGGCGATGAACTCGCGTTTCAGGAGCTCGTGCGCCGGTACCGCAACCCGATAACCAATTTCGTCTATCGGATGCTTGACGATTACGACAGGTCCGTGGAGCTGGCGCAGGAAACCTTCATACGCGTGTACACGAGCGCATCGCGCTACCAGGCGAACTACAGCTTCTCGACCTACATCTATCGCATTGCCACGAACCTGGCAATCAGCGAGCTTCGAAGGCGAAAACGGCGGAAGACGGTCTCGCTCTTTTCACCCTTTACGAATGATGACGGAGAAGCAATTGAGATCGATCCGCCTGATCTGAACATGCTTCAGGACGAAGCGCTGATTGCGAATGAACGCCGCCGGGCAGTCGCACGCGCGATAACTTCTTTGCCTCAGAAATACCGGACGGCCATCGTCCTGCGCGACGTTGAAGGATTGAGCTACGACCAGATAGCCGAGACGTTGAAGTTATCCGAGGGTACGGTGAAGTCACGCATCAACCGGGCGCGCAATCTTCTTAAGGAGAAACTGACCGCCTACATGTGAAACAGGTGAAAACTATGAAGGGCTGTAACTACATAAAGGAACGTATCGACGAAGCGGACAAACCAAATCTGCTTTCCTTCGAGGTGACCGAGCACATTGCCCAATGCGATGACTGCGATCGCTTTGCGAGAGAGCGAACAGCACTAAGAGAGCTGGTGGCATCGGGCGCTCGAGTGAACGCGCCGATAAATTTCGACGCGATGCTCAATTCGCGGCTCGCTGAAGTGAAGGCTCGACGCTCGTTTTGGTGGCTTGGTTCGCCAGGCTTGCTCAGGCTCGGCGCGGCAACAGCCGGCCTGGTAATCATGATCTTCGCAGCGCAGTACACCGGTCTGTTCTCCGACCAGTCTAACCGCGGACAACAAGCTCAAAACGGCGCTGGCGTCTCGCCAACTCTCGAGAAAGCATTACCCCCATCGGCGCCACCGCCCGAAATCAACACGGGTCCTAATCGCGATTTGAGCAATCACGGCGGGCGTGAGGAGACAGTCGCTTATGCGAGCCCGGGGGGAAACGTTAGAACTCGACGGGGCGACGTCGCGGTCAGCAGGATCACACCGTCCGCCTATGTGACAGCCGAAGACGGCGGAGTCGTTTTGGTACGCGGGCAGAATGGAGATATGGACGTTCAGATGCCTACGGTGAGCGTGGGAGCGCAGCCGCTCTTGTTCGTGCGCGCCGGTCAGAGAGCCGTGCGCGATATCGGCACCTCATTTTGAATCAACGTTGTGAGGAAACTAGGTTTCATGAGTAGAAGTGCAGCAGCAATCGTAGTTCTGATTCTCGCGTCAGCGGCGCGAGCGCAATCGCCTCAGCCACCGCAAACAGCGGCGAACGAGTCGCGTGTGCAGTGGGCGGTGTCTGTTGTTCACACGATCGACCTTCAAAAAATGGTCGATCTGATGCGCGAACAACAAAAGCTCAGGGTTGGCGTAGCTGGAACCGCCCCGCGCTACATTTACAACATCACGACCGGCATTGTCGTAGACGACCAGGGCCACGTCGTCACCCGGCTTAGCAATCTGGACCCGCAGGAAAAGGAGCATAAGCTCGCAGTCACGACCAGTGACGGAGCAACATTGGCGGCGAAGTTGATTGGGGTTGACTTCGCGACTGGGTTCGCGGTGCTCGAGGTAGCATTGCTAAAAACCGCTCTGCCCAACGTTGCCGGCCCCGCCAGTTTATTGAACGGCGCAACAGTAAAGATTTTGAGCAGCGACGTCGTGCCGAAGTCGGTCACCGACAAAGTCTACCTGGCGCCGTCGATCACCGTCTCTCAAGGCCAGGTTCGGGTCGACAGCCTCTACTCGAAAGCGCGAGGCGCGTTAACGTTGCTATCTGGCAACTTGCTTGCTCGCAGTGATAGCAGCGTGGTTGTGACGCCTGAAAATCAGTTGATTGGGATCGCGCAATACGCGGGCTACGGGCGAGCGTACCTCTATCCGATCCAGTTCATTCGCGATACGGTTGCGAAGCGGGTGCTCGAGAAAAAAGACAATGTGCCCGCCGGCTGGCTCGGAATCATGGGCGACAGCGTGGCCCAGCTTTCGGACGCCGACTTCGGAGCGTTGGGGCTGCAACGCAAGGCAGGGGTAATCGTGCGGCAGATCACGCCTGAAAGCGCGGCGGCGCAAGCCGGCCTCATGCTCAGTGACATCATCACGCGAGTGGACGATTCTGAGATCGCGGGGACGGCTGATCTCAAAGCCTCGCTGTCATCGTTGCCGGCCGGACAGGCGGTCAAGCTGCAAGCAATCAGAGATCATCAACCGTTAGAGCTCAAGGCAGTGCTGGGTCCGCGGCCCTACAACGAGCCGGGATATCTGGCGGCGCTATTCGATCAGACCTTCGAGCCGGCGCTTTCCGTGCGCGCTCAACTGGAAAAGCGGCTCAAGGAACTGGCAGACATTTTCCGAGCCTATAAGAAGAGCCCGCCGACGCGAGAGACCAACGAGGCAGTGCGCGAGCTTGCGCTTGAGATCAGACAGATCCAGGACAACCTCCGGGCGCTCGACAACACCGATCCGCGTCCTCGCCCAGTGCAGCCTTCTTCTCGCCCGGATTACGGCGATGTCAACCTGACCGGCGAGAGGCTCACTGCGGACTTCGATTTTCCCGCCGGGTTTACTGCTCGCGATGTGACGTCTCAGCTCGCCGCAATCCTGCAGGCGAGGGGAGGGGTTCTTGTCTCGAGCGTTGCAAAAGGCAGCCCGGCAGAGCGCGCGGGACTCAAAGCCGGCGACGTCATCGTGGGTACACAGGAGCGAGTGCTGCTGGGCACCGCTCAACTCCAGGTTCTTCTCTCCTCACAGCACGGGACAATCACACTGAGGGTGGTGCGAAACAAGGAGCCGATCATTGTGAGTCTCAATCTCCAGTAGAAGAGCAAGGAGCAAAGGGCGAAGAGTCTCTTTGCTCCTTGCTCCTTGCCCTTCGCTCTTCGCCCTTTGCCCTTTGCCCTTTCCCCTTCGCCCTTCGCCCTTTCGCCCTTCGCTCTTTGCCCTTTGCTTCGTGTCTGTGATACTTACCTTCACTCGCCAATGAAAACTTCTTTAACCCGCACGCAGTGGGTCTTAATCGTCGTCCTGACTCTCGCCGCAGCGCCCTATTTCATTCGTCTAGGTGCGTCGTCTTTGTGGGACTCTAACGAAGCGTTCTATGCCGAAACGCCGCGCGAAATGATCGAGTCTGGGGACTACGTCAACCCGGCGTTTAACTTTCACGCTCGTCTCAACAAGCCGCCTCTTAGCTACTGGCTGGTCATCCCTTTTTACAAGCTGCTCGGCGTATCGGAAACAGCCGAGCGGCTGGCCATCGCTCTGGCTGCGATGACTATGATTGGCACGGCCTACGGATTGGGCCGCGTAGTGTTCTCGGTAGACGCAGGCCTTTTAGCGGCGATCGCAATGGCGATAGCCCCGCGGTTTCTGATGTTTTCGAGGCGGATAATGATCGATGTCAGCCTGGCAACGTTCATGGCTCTCGCGCTGTTGTTGTTCATGCTCGCCGAGAGAACACCCGTGAGGCGCCGGCTATATCTAGTTCTGATGTACGTCTCGTTAGGTCTCGGCGTCATCACCAAAGGCCCGGTAGCGATCGCGTTGCCCGCCGCGACGCTTGTTATCTACCTGGCGGCTTATCGCCAACTCAACAGGCTTAGCGAGATGATGCTGCCGATGGGGTTGATTATTGTCGCGGCAATAGTTTTGCCGTGGTACCTCGCGATCTACTATCAACACGGCTGGACCCATATCGAGACGTTCATCCTCAAGGACAATCTGTCGCGATACACCCAGCCGGTTTGGGGCCCTCGGCGGGGCTTCTTGTTTTACATCCCCGTCATGATCGGTGATCTTTTTCCGTGGTCGCTATTCCTGATTCCCGGTCTGGTGCTCGCCGCACGGGAAGTTTGGCGCGGCAAGGGTCAGCCGGCTTCACCGGCCAAATCAGCGCTGCTCGTCATATGGATCGCCGTGATCGTGGTGTTCTTCTCCTTCTCGAGAAGCAAGGAGGACTTGTACATCCTGCCGATCTATCCAGCGGCTGCCGCGTTAGTCGGAGGCTGGCTCGCGGGCTTCCTCGGCAGCGAACGATACCCGAAGAACGGTTTCATGCGCTGGCTCGCGGTTGCGCTAGGTGCAGTCATCGTGGCGGCGGGCGCTGTCATCCTGTACTTGTTTGGTAAGGGGACCCAACCCTACGAGATGGCCGGCGCGAACTTTATCGGCTACGCCGCGATTCTTGGCGGCCTGTTGGCAACGGGCTTGGCGCTGCTTAAAAAAACGCGTTCAGCCATCGTCACCACAGCGCTGTCTGTAGCGGCGTGCAACTGGGTCTTCGTGCTTTGGACGCTTCCGGATTTCGAGCGCTATAAGCCGGTGCGTTCACTTTGTGAAGCCATAGCCACCGAGGCGCGCCCGGATGCGCTCGTGGGCTACTACCGGACGGCTTATCCGAGTATGGTCTTTTATCTCCGGAGGCCGATCTTCGAGTACTACGAACAAGTTGAAATCGAAGCCGCGTTCGCTTCCGGCAGGGAGGTCTTTTGCATTATGACCGCGGTTGAGTATGAAGCGACAAAATCGCAGCTCCCCCCGCAAACTCGCGTGCTTGCCAGCCGTCCGATCTTTCAAGTAAAGTTGAAAACTATTCTTAATAGAGTCGAGCTTCCTCAGGTGGTGCTAATATCCAACAAAGGCGGAACAAACGTCACGCAATGAAGAAGGGTGGCCTGGTAGCGCTAAAGGTTTTCGTCAGCCTCGGCATATTGGTGTACTTGTTCACCAGGGTCGTGAAGATCGACGATCTATGGGCGAACCTAAGAGAGGCGAAGGTATCTTATTTCCTTGGGGCGGTGGCAGTCTTTTTCGCAGTTCAGACTCTGAGCGCTTACAGATGGTACCTGCTGCTCAAGCCTGTGAACATCGAGACCAGTTTCCCGCGGATTCTCGGTCTGTTCTATCTGGGAATGTATTTCAACTTCTTCCTGCCATCCTCGATCGGCGGGGACTTCTTCAAGGTCTACTACCTCAATAAGGAGACCGGCAGGCTAAGCGCGTCTACCGCCTCGGTTTTCGTCGACCGCGACATCGGGATGGGCGGACTGCTATTGATTGCGTTCGCGGCGGCGGCCTGGGGCGGGACAAGGGTGCCCCCGGGGAATGGTGTTCTGCTGGCTCCCATTTTCGCCTTGATCGGACTCGCTTTCGTCTTAGTTAACCTCGCGCTTTTTTATCGGCCGACTTACAACCTGCTTCACAGATTACTCCGCGTATTCAAGATGAAGAAAGCCGATGAACGAGTTGAGCACCTCTTCGAATCAGTCAACTCATACCGGGGAAAATGGGGTCTCGCTACTATTGCACTGATGATGTCGCTGGGTGTGCAAGTCGGCTGCGCGGTCGTCAACATGCTTGCGGCCGGCGCAATCGGAATGCGCACTCAGCACGGATGGATAGATTACTTCGTGTTCATCCCGGCGATTGGGCTTATAGGAATGATACCGCTGTCGGTTAACGGGGCCGGGTGGCGCGAGGCATCCTACATCTTGTTGTTTAAGTCTGTCGGCGCCGAGGGGCACGAGGCCGCAACGCTGTCTCTATTGTGGCTGGGCGTCATGGTGGTAACAAGTTTGCCAGGGGGGATCATCTATCTTGCGCAAGGCCGGCAGGATAAACAGAATCGGCCCTTGAGTAACGACGGCGTTGGCGAAGCTCTCAAGGTCGGCGCTCCGATCAATGAGTCGCGCGAAGAAGAACCGGCGTCGACGATCTGAAACTCGATGCGAGCCAACCGGCAAGAACCGGATTGAAGCGTGAGGACCGGGATGTACAGGAAGTTCATAACAAGCCTTATTGCGTTAGGGTTGTTCACGGTGTTGGCATCGGGCACCGGGTTTGGACAAGAAAGGGCTAAGACCGGGAAGAAGGAAGTCACTCGGAACGAACACCAAGTACCTGAGCAGAGTGCGCAAAGAGTGACGCGCGGGCCCAGCTTCTACATCGCTGCCTTTGAAGGCGACAATCGACTGTTTAGCGTTTTGCTGTCGGACGGGAACGGCAAGACAGTGTCAGGCTCATTCACCCTTCAACAGATCGATGTCTTCGAAGCGGTCCTGGAAGCTGCAAAGGCATTCGCGCTAACAGACGAAAAGGTTGGGTCCGGCGAGCCCATAATTACACGGCTAATGGAGCAGCATGAATGGTCCTTGTTTGTCGATGTGTCGAAGAAGGGCAACCAGAGCCGCTTCTACGTTTCGCTGATTACTCTTCACGGGAAGCTGACCGCGGAAGCCGGAGAAATCATTCGGGGCAGCAAGAAAGAGCCTTCAGCGCTGCTTCTAAAAATCCTGTCGCAGGTGCAAAATGCCAAAGCAGGCATCAAACCTGGCATGCAATAGTACACGCTTCCTTCAAATCAACGGGATCCGGCTACCTTTCACGCCAGATAACGGCATCAGCCTCCGACGGGTTGCCGGCGCGTGAAAATCAATGCCTTCACCGTGTCGATAAACCCGTCAAAGTCAAAAGGCTTCGCGGTAGCTGCATCCGCTCCTGCCTCGATGGCTACGCGCGCAGACTCGCCCCCAAACGCAGTCACCACCAGAACGGCTGTTCCGGTGAGCTGCTTGTCGACTCGGACTTTCTTCAATAACTCGATCCCATCCATTCGCGGCATGTTGATGTCGGTGATGATCAGGTCGGGGAGCTGTTTGAGCGCCGCAGCATATCCGCTTTCCCCGTCGGGCGCGGACGTAACCTCGTACCCACTCATGCTCAGCAGCTTGCTCAGAAGATCGCGCGAATCGGCGTTATCCTCGACCACCAGAATCCTGCCCGGTCTGGATATCCCCGCCGCCTTCTTCATTGCGCCATCCTCTTTCCTTCGATAGAGATGCTCGATCGTTTCACTCATTTCTGCTCTAGCTAGCATTTTTCGCTCCACTGCCTGATCAAACAGACGACGATGCTGCTGCTAATCAGCTTGCTCGCGAGCCCAACGCAAGGGACAGACTGGCTGATCACTGCAACGACTACCCGGCATAAACGAAGAGGAGGGAGAACGAATTCTCCCTCCTCTCTCCTAAAACAACCGTCTGTAGCTGCCACGCGTCTTTTGTAAAATTATTCAATAAGCGAGCGTGCGAGCTGTGGACGCTTGTGAGTGTTCGAGATTTAATATCCGAACTCGCGGTAGCCAACAACAACCCTTGTGCCAAAGCTTAGAACGCTCGCACGTTTTTCTACACCAAGTTCTCAATCTGAGATATTGCCTAAGAAAACTACTGCTTACTCGAAGTTTGAACCCTCCAAGGCTCGGGATCCCTCCCTGCGCTCTTAGACGAATCAGGCACATTCATATCACAGCGGTGAGACACGAATGAACGGTATCCAATCAGCGGCGTCCTAAAGCCGGTCGAGATCGGGAGTCCAAAAACCGTACACGCGCTCTCTATGAGTACGGTCGATACGTTGTAGCCCGAGATCCGCCAGCGCGTCCTGGTCGTGCCCAAGGTAAGTGAAGTGCGGCAGGTCATTGGGAACAGTCCGGTACCAGCCGTGGCGGCCGAGCAAGCCGTCAACCTCGCGATCCTCGTACTCGGCAACGTCAAATGCCAACATCGACAAGTGCTGAGATGCGCCAGGGGCCGCCACGGAATAGAGAATCGACTTATCAAAGAAAGTCCCGAAAAAGAGCTGCTCGGTGTCTTCAAGATTGAGAATCGCGGCTACTTGTTCGGCGGGAGTCATCTCGAGAATGGATCGCTCCCGTTCTAAAGTTATTCGTCCCATGCGCCGCCAGTGTTCGAGTCCGCGCGTCACGTTTCGCGTCCACAGGCTAACCGTGTCCTCATAAGACCGGCCTCCCGCGTCCGCCGACCGTGCGGTGATGCTGCCACCTCGCACGGCCGCTTCAGACGCTGCGGCGGACAGCGCATCGAGCGCTTCGGCCTGAAGCAAAATCTCATGTTCGCCGAAGAACCCTCGGCCCAAGACTAATGAAGATTGAAACGCTTCCACCTGGCCGGCTTCAGCAAAGATGATCGCAGGCGGGGGCGTTGCGGTGGTAGCGAATACGGCCCCATATTCGGCAAACAGCCGCTTCTCTACCGGAGACGATATTGAGGATGCAATGGTCAACAACGAGTTTGTCATTGGTTTTGGGATCCCATGCGCGCGGGCGATACGACAAATGGCCGCCGACTAACCATAACATCCGCCGACGGCAGTCTCAACGGCCTCGACCGGCGTTTCGGTCAATGCGCGACGGGCAAAAACTATTGACTCTCCTTTAGCCCTCCCGTACCATCGAAACAAGTTAGCGCCCCACTTTCACGCTTGCCCCTTCGTATCTTCAACCAGTTTTTGCCCCTTCCGTCTGAGTCTCATCAAGCGCAACCAAAGGCTCGCACATTCGGACTAGGGCATCGCCGGTCTTTTTTGTCTCTCGTTCATCGCCAACCTTCCGAATCGAACCGGAGGCTGCGCACCCTGGAGCACGCGACAATGGCTCGACACTTCCTTCGCATAACTACTATCGCACTCTTCGTCTTTGCTTTGACGTTCGCGGGGAGATTCGGCGCGCACTCCGATTCGTCAACCCAACGCACCAATCGTCCCGTTTTCGACGCTTCCTATCGTGGTCATTCATCGACCCACAAAGTGCTAATTCAAGCCAACGAGCCGGAGCTGCGCGACGCAATCCTTTCCGAAGGCGGTTCGATCCTCGAAGACTACGGCGCATTCACGCTGTTGAACGCGCCTCGCGCCGCTGCCGATCAAGTCAGCAGTCAATCCGTTTCCGGCTCGAGTGTACGCGACGACATGAATGTGCTGTTGCTGCGCGCCGGCGCGTTTGACACGACTGAGGGCGAGACCGTCGAAGCGAGCTCTCTGGGTGAACCGGACCCCGCAGGCGAGCAACTCTATCTTGTGCAGTTTGTCGGACCGATCAAGAAGCATTGGGTCGCCGAGATGAGATCGGTTGCCGAAATCGTCTCCTACATTCCGAACAATGCGTACCTCGTTCGCGCGACCGCCGACGGATTGTCGTCGATCAAAAACCTCCAGTCGGACGGCCGGAAATTTGTGCAATGGACCGGTGTCTACAAACCGGGTTACAAGATCGCGCCCGAAATCTCTCTCGACTCAGACGAAGAACTCACCTCCACGGTCCAGCTCGTGTCCAGCAGTGCCACATCTCAGGAGATTCACGACTTGATCTCTCGCTCGTCAGCTTCAATCGTCGATGAACCCAAAAATGTTCTGAACTACACCAACATTCGCATCAAGGTTGGACGGCGGCAGCTACCGGACATCGCGCGAATGAGCAACGTTGTCTGGATCGAGCCCTGGATCGAGCCGGTGCCGCACGATGAGAAGCAGGGTCTGATCCTCGCGGGTAAGCTGACCGGCGTCGAGCCGGCGTCGAGTTATCTTGCCTGGCTTCAGTCAAAAGGAATTACCTCGTCCCCCGACTTCATAGTAGACGTGTCCGATAGCGGAATCGATCAGGGTTCCCTTGATCCTCAATTGCTGCACAAGGACTTCTTGAACTCCGCGGGGTTGGCGCGGATCGCCTACGCGCGCTATGTCGGAAGCTTCGATGAAGGCGGTATCCCTCTGGACTCCACCGGACACGGAACCATCAACGCATCGATCGTGGGCGGCTACAACGTTGACTCGAGCGTTCCCTATGTCGACGCCGACGGCTACAGGTACGGTCTTGGCATTCATCCATTCGCGCGGCTCGGGGTCTCGCAGATCTTCGCGCCCGACTATACCAATCCTGACTTTGCAGCGATGGTTGGGATGATGTATCGCGACGGCGCTCGCATCTCGAGCAACAGTTGGGGCTCGTACAACAACGCCTATTCCGCGGAGTGTCAGCTCTACGATTCTATGGTGAGAGACGCGCAGCCCGCGGTTCCTGCTAATCAAGAGATGACGATTGTCTTCTCATCGGGCAACAAAGGCCAGGGCGGCAACCTGACTTCGCCGGGCAGCGCAAAGAACTTGATCGACGTCGGGGCCAGCGAAAATCTCAGGCCCGGAGTCGATCGCTGCGGGATAGACACGTTGGGCGCCGATGACGTCACTTCGATGATCTCTTTTTCCTCAGGCGGGCCGACGGCCGACGGGCGCATCAAACCCGACATCGTTGCGCCCGGAACTCATGTTCAGGGTGCAAGGTCTCAAGCGCGCGGCTACAACGGAGCCGGTGTGTGTTCAGATAGCTTTCCCGCTAACCAGTCGCTTTATACCTGGTCTTCGGGAACCAGCCACGCAGCCCCGGCCGTAGCCGGCGGCGCGGCGATCATTCGCCAGCTATTCCAGCAGTCGGTGGGGCACGGACCCAGCCCCGCGTTGATCAAGGCCTATCTCGCGAATTCGGCGTCTTACCTGACGGGATTCATGGCCGGAGACGCTTTGCCGGGCCGCAATCAAGGCTGGGGCCTCATGAGCCTCGCTCGCGCAATGGACGGCGTTCCAAGAACAATTGTCGATCAAGACCAGATGCTCTCGAATACCGGACAGGTATTCACCCTGCGAGGACGAGTCGGCGATCCAACCAAGCCGTTCCGAGTGACGCTGGCGTGGACGGACGCGCCTGGCAGTCTTGCCGCTAATCCGGTCGTTAACAACCTCGATCTGCAAGTAGACATCGCGGGCAAGACTTATCTCGGAAATCGGTTTTCAGGCGAGGTGTCGGTCGAAGGCAGCAGCCCTGACCCCCTCAACAACCTCGAAGCCGTCTGGGCCCCGACTGGAGCGACGGGGGATTTCACCGTTCGCGTGGTTGCGGCAAACATCACCGGTGACGGCGTGCCCGGCAATACCGACCTCACCGATCAAGACTTCGCGCTGGTTGTCTACAACACGCAATCGCCAACCGGCGGTAGCGGCCCGGTCGATCTCCCTCCGAATGTAAGTCTGACAGCTCCCGCCGGCGGCGAGCGCTTCCTCGTCGGGAGCACGATTCGAATTCAATGGACCGCGAACGACGACAAAGGAATTCAAAGCCAGCGAGTCGAGTTCTCTTCGGATGGCATTTCCTTCAATCAGATTGCCTCGCTTGAAGGCAAGGCTCGCAACTTCGACTGGCGAGTCCCCGGCTTTCCGACTACATCGGCAAGGATCAGAGTCACCGCGCTTGATGGCGTCAATCTTCCGGTCTCGTCCGTCAATGCGTCGCCCTTCGAGATAGTGAACGGCCCGCCTGACACGACCCCTCCGGCCGTGACGTTGCTTTCACACCTTGGCGGCGGCGCGGTGGGCGGCGGTTTGGCGAGCTCGATCAGGTGGAGAGAATCCGACAACGTTGGCGTGCTTACGCGAGTGATAGATGTCTCGACAGACAACGGCAACACGTTCCAGCACTTGGTCTCGATGACGGCGCCCAGCAGCGGAGACCTGCAGAGTTACGATTGGCAAGTGCCGGCGGACATTTTTGTCGGCAAGGCAAAGGTGCGAATCACGATCTACGACGGCGCGGGCAATTCGGCGACGGCGCGATCCAATGCCAACTTCGAAATCTGGCCGATGCCGATAATCAACGGCGTGACCTTCACCGAAGGAGACAAGCCTTCGGTCGAACTGGCTGGGAGGAACTTCCGGCCCGGTGAAACCGAGATATGGGTAGGCGACATCGCGTTAAGGAAGCTCCAATACGAGGACAGGTATTTCACCGGCAACGGCGCGTACAAGCGGGTCTCCAGCGTCGACAAGAAGCTGACCAAGCGCATCCCTGATCGCACGTGGGTGAAGTTTGAGATCCACATACCAAGGACTGGCCAGATATCTCCGGCAGTCGAATTCAAACGAAAGAAGCCGGCTTCATAAACGAGACCTGGCAGACTACCGAATTTTTTTCTCTAGCCCAGCGCGTTTACGCCTGGGTTGCGTGTGGAGATGGATTAGGCTAGCCCAGTTCACGGGGCTTCCCACGCCGATTCAGCTTATGAATACCGAATTCGGAAATGGGCATCAGTCGGCTTTCCTTGGTTTCCGTGGTTTGCTTGGCTTGGGCAGTTTTCTCACCGCTTCGTCGAAGTCCTTTTCCACTTGCGAGGACTCGGCAAGCTGACGGGCTCGGAACTTCTCAAACTCAAGCTCTGCCTTCCGTAGAGCCCGTTCGTGGGAAATGGTTCCGGCATGGGTGAGGATCTCACGATCACCGAGCCGCAGAAAATCCTCCAGCTTGGCGATCCAGTCACGCATGTACATCGGCTTGCGGTTCAGCGCCTGGAGTTCAGCGAATTCAAGATAGGCGTTGACGATGCGGTTGAGCGCTTCGAGTTCCTCGCAGTCAAATAGTTCTTCGCGATGGCGACTTCTGACTTGGTCGGCTTAGAGCCGATCCAACTCGTCAATCCCATGTTCTGGCTCGTGGCGTCGGCCCGACGATGGACAATCTCAGCCGCTGTGTGTCCGTGCGCCGCCCAGTGCATCTTGTTTTGCACTGTAGCGAAAAAAAGCTGCGACGCCTCTTCGCGCGAGTCGTAGTCAATACTCGTAGCGTAAATTTGCAGCACCTTACGCCAGAAACCTTCTCAGTCGACCTGATGTCGCGGATGCGAGAGAGCAGCTCCTCGAAGTAATTCCCGCCTCCAGCTCGCTTGAACCGCTCGTCATCCAGCGCAAATCCCTTGACGATGTATTCGCGAAGCCTTTGAGTAGCCCAGATGCGAAACTGGGTACCGCGATGCGACTTCACGCGGTAGCCTACGGAGATAATGACGTCCAAGTTGTAAAACTTGGTCTGGTAGTTCTTGCCATCGGCGGCAGCTATTAAGAATTCCTTAACAACTGAAGCCGGCTGCAACTCGCCTTCCGCGAATACATTCCGAATGTGCATGCTTACGTTCGGAATGGAGGTTTGAAACAACTCGGCCATCTGGTTCTGCGACAGCCAGACCGTCTCATCCTCCATGCGGACTTCGAGCCGGGTCGCTCCGTCACTCGCTTGATAGAGGAGCACTGGGGATTGAGGTTCGTTCTTCATCGTCTGGTCGGTTTTGTGTTCGATCGGTCTGAGGCGGCGCGATTCTCTTCTTCTCTCTCTCGCCAGATGGCTCCCATCGTCCCGAGCATGCGTCGCTAAGATTATCGCGTGAGTAGCAACCGTGCCAAGGCCGAAGTCAACTTGAAAGCGTCAATGATGAAGCGTAAACCGGACTTACCCAGCATTCGATTCTTGGCATGCGCATCGGTGGTAGCCTCAATGATGGAATCGAGAGAGTGCGAGAAGAGACAGTTCATGCACATTGTCGGAATGGTGATTCATCCTAAATTGACTCTGGAGGGTTTCTAACAGTGCTACTCCTTCTAACAAACACCTGGCTGGCGGGCAACAAGCTCGCTTTCTTCCTGCTCCAGGGTGCGAGAGACAGGGGAGCTTCAAGCGGAACCGAAGACTTCTCGCGGTGGGACACGACCCAAAAGTTGAAGTGGCCCGCCCTGGTTGTCGCGATCGTGATTGGGCTTATTGCCGGCGCGCTTGCGCGGCGGCTGATGCCCGGCAAAGACCGGATGGGCATCATCATAACCATCATCCTGGGAATCGCCGGCTCTGTTGCTGGCAGATTCATAGCGAGCCTGATCTGGAAGAATGAGACCGGCGCCTTCCGTCCAAGTGGGTTGTTGCTTTTCGGTTCTGGGAGCACTCCTGTTGCTGTTCTTGTGGCGCAGTGTGCGCGGCAACTAGAAAGGTTGATTCTTCAGTTTCGTCCTTCAACCACCCGTTTTGTACATCGCCCGCTGTTCCCGCACCGCTAATGCCCGTTCCCGTTCGATCTCTATGCGCAGTTCTTCTTCGGTTGGCAGATACAGCCGGTATTTGGAAGCGAAGAGTTGGTGACTCTCGTTCAGCACCGAGTACTTGACCACCGTATGATCTCTGTCGGTGCAGAGGATCAGACCAACGGTGGGGTTGTCGTCCTTGCCCTTCACCGTGTCTTCGAACACCCGAACGTACATATCCATTTTCCCGATGTCCTCATGCGTCAGCTCACTGGTTTTCAGGTCGATCAGTAAGAAGCATTTGAGTATGAAGTTGTAAAAAGACCAGATCGATGAAGAAATCCTTCGTCTCGGTGCTGATGCGCTGCTGACGGGCTACAAACGCAAAGCCCTTGCCAAGTTCGAGCATGAAGGCCTGGAGCTTTCCGATGATGGCCTGTTCGAGGTCGGCCTCGCGGAATTGGTGTGCATCCGGCATTCCGAGAAACTCCAGGACGTAGGGGTCTTTGATGAAGTCCTCCGGGAGCGGCGCGAGGGACTCGGTCTTCTCCGCATCTCCTCCGTGACCGGCGCCTTGTCTCGACTGATCAGCAGGCGCTCGTAATAGAGAGAGTTGATCTGCCGTTCCAGTGCTCGCGTGCTCCAGTTCTGGTCAGCGGCCTCGTTCATGTACCATTCTCGGGCCTCGGGTTTTTCGACCCGGATCAAGAGGCGGTAATGTGTCCAAGTCAATTCTCTACGCAGTGCGGAGGGAATTAATGACGGCCCCTGAGAGCGGTCTTCGTGGTTGGAAGATATTCCGCGCAGTGCGCGGAATACTGGCATCGCAAGGTAGAACTGCCTGAACGCGAACAGGTTGGAGACACCGAAGCCCTTCCCGAAATCCTCATTCAAGCGCTGTGACAGACCCCGGAGCAGGGCTTCTCCATAGCCCGCCCGTTCCTTACCCTGCTGCTCCTCTTCTACGATCATCCGCCCGACATTCCAGTAGGCTTCCACCATGACGAAGTTGACGGCGCGGTAAGCATTGGAACGGGCGGTCCGCAGGAGGTCCGCGATTGATTTGTAGAATTCTCCACGCACTGCGTGGAGAATCTGGTCACGGGATTCTCCTGGGGATTTCTTCTTCGTCATACACCAATTCCAGGCATCGCGCACGCATCGAGGATGTAGATCATCGGCGCGGTCGACCTTCCATCTCAATCTCCTCCGCCTTGCGCGCAGCGAAAGTTTCGCTGCTTGTCTTCATTCCTGCGTACTTGTCCTGAATGCGTCTGAGGTCAGCGGTTCGATTGACTCTCTCGAGGTGCGCGAGGAGTTGCCGCCGCTCCTCGGGCGTCAAAGTGTTCACTTCTTCGATGATGTGCTCTAATGCTTGGCTCGACATCGTCTACGTCCTCGGCTTAGTCACGTTTTTACCACGAACTGCTAGCTCTTCGGAAGCGGTAACTCAGCAGTGGGTCGCTCACGTTGTGGCCTTCCCGGTAGCCTCGCCCCCGTCAGATCCAGTGAGGCTACAACGTGAAACCTCCCACTGCTGACGCACGTGGGCATCTCGGACGCAGCGGATTGTTTTGTCGCTGTAACATCAGGAACCCACCTCTCACGAGGTGGGTTCGCGCGAAAACCTGATTCACACTTCCCAACAATCGCTTGGTTGAACAAACCACCACCGCAAAGTATATTGATACCTTAGTTAACCAAGTGTATGAGCAATAAACTCCTGGTCATTGGACTCGACGGCGCTTCCTTCGATGTGCTCGATCCGCTGATTGAGAAGGGCTACCTCCCTCACATCGCGAGCCTGATCGCGCGGGGCTCGCGCTCGGATCTCGAAACTACCTTTCCGCCTATCACCGCAGTCGCGTGGTCCTCCTTCATGACCGGCAAGAATCCCGGCAAGCACGGCATCTTCGAGTTCGTAAGGCGCGAGCATCACTCGAAGCGCGAGCTCGCCGTTAACGCGTCGTTTCGTCAGGGCCGCGCTATCTGGGATTTGCTGGGCGATGCCGGCAAACGAGTCATCGTTCACAATTTTCCTTGCACCTATCCACCGCATGAAATCAACGGCCTGATGATTGCCGATTTCATGACGCCGCGCGGCCGGAAAGACTTCACCTATCCCGCATCACTGCTCACTGAAATCGAAGCGGCGTTCGGACCCTATAGGCTGCATCTGTCTCAGACTTACGCAGAGGGCAATGTCGACGCGGTGCTCGACGAGCTGTTTGACGAGATCGAGTACAAAGCAAGGGTAGCCACGTACTTGATGACCTGCTACGACTGGGATGGCTTCTTTCAATATTTTTGGGGGACCGATCGCATTCAACACGAGCTCTGGCACATAATCGATGAGGCTCATCCGAGGCACAACAAGGCAGAGGCCGCCGCCTACCGCGATCGGGTGTATGAGTATTTCAGGCGAGTTGATGAGATTGTCGGGCGTTTGATCGAGCTGGCCGGCGACGACCCGCTGGTTTTGATCGCGTCCGATCACGGGTTCGGTCCCGTGCACAAATATTGCTCGCTCAACATCTGGTTGCTTCAGCAAGGTTTTCTAAAACTAAAGCGCGATGCCCTGACTCGCGTAAAGCATCTGATGTTCTCGCTCGGGCTGACCCCTGAGTGGGCGTTTACAATGACAAGGAAGATTCCCGGCGCACTCCGGCCTGCGCGCGGCGTGAGCTCGAAGCCGGGCGCTTCGACGCTTATAAACAGACTCTTCTTGTCTTTCAACGATGTGGACTGGAGCCGCTCGGTAGCTTTTTCAAAAGGCAACTACGGCCAGATATATGTGAACCTGAAAGGGCGCGAGCCGGACGGCGTGGTGGCTGAAGAAGACTATGAATCTGTTCGCGAGGCGATCATCGGCCGTCTGCGTGCGCTCGAAGACCCGCTGACCGGCGAGGGCTGGGTCGGGCAAGTCTGGAACCGCGAGGAGATCTACAACGGGCCGCTCGTAGGCGATGCTCCCGACATCGCTTTCTTGCCGGCCGATATGCGCCACTTGCCTTTGGGAAACGCCGACTTCACTTCCAACAAGTTTATGGTTGACGCATTCGGCATATCGGGATGTCACCGAATGAACGGCGTGATGATCGCGCGCGGCCAGGCTATCAGGCCCGGCTTCTGCTTTGACGCTGCAAGCATCTACGACATCGCGCCGACGCTGCTTTACTTGATGGACCAGAATGTTCCGGATGACATGGACGGGCGCGTGCTTCGCGAAGCGATCTCGGAAGAACACCTGAATGCCAATCCAGTAAGGCTAAGCGCTCAGGGCGCGAGCGAGCGGCAACCCGGCGAAATGGAATTCTCGCCCGAAGAGAACGCGGAAGTCATCGAGAGGCTAAAGCAACTGGGCTACATCGGCTGACATCGGCTTACGGCGGACGATTGCGAACATGGGAGTAAAGCAACGACTCAAAGAGGCGATACGAATTCCCGCGGAGTCCGTCCTAAAGGTCTACTTCGATAGCCTGACAGGAAACGATTTCGATCCGGAGAAGATAAGCCGCATCCTGGTCTTCGCGTATCACGGGCTGGGCAACTTCATAATGTTCACCTCGGCGCTGCGGCTGCTGCGAGAGCGCTATCCAACCGCGCGCATAGACCTTCAAGTTGGAAATAATACCGGCAGCGATGAGGTGCTCGCCGGAGCTGATCTGTTCGACAACATCTACAATCTTCCTTATGACGCAGGTCTCGGTTCGTGGCTGAGACGCGCGACAGAGATTCGCGACGCGGAGTACGACTTGACCGTCAGCGAGTTTCACAGTCATTCGTGGCCGCTGACCTTGTTGATAGCGGCGAGCGGCGCTCCCTACAGACTGGGACACGTCACCAGCCCAGGATGGTCGCCTCGCTTCAGCCGCTACAGTTTCGTCTTCAACCTCCCGGTTGCGATGCGCGAGGACGAGCACGAGATCGACCGATACCTCGACCTGGTCGCGGCGGTTGGAACGCGCAGGATCGCCGCTTCGGAAGCGAACACGTTCATCCACCTCACGAATGAAGACCGGGAGTTCGCGCGGCGCTTTCTGCAGGACGGCGGCATAAGCGGCGCACGCACGATCATCGGATTCCAGCCGGGAACGTCGCCGGCGATGCGATGGAAGCAGTGGCCAATCGAACGCTATCGCCAGGTGATCGCGAGAGTCGTGACGGAAAAGCCGGACTCGCAGATCGTGCTTTTCGGCTCAGCCTCGGAAGAAGAAATGATCCGTGAGTTGATCCGGGGACTGGAGGGCCGAATCTCGTTGGCTGCTGGAAAGACTTCAGTAAAGCAGGTGGCGGCTTTGATCGAGCAATGCGATTTGCTCGTGTGCAACGACAGCGGACTGATGCACGCGGCGGTAGCCGTGGGAACGCCGGTGGTCGCGATCTACGGTCCGACGGACATTCGGCGCACGGCGCCGCTTGGGGACCAACACACCGTGATTCGGCACGAGCTGCCGTGCAGCCCTTGCTTCAAGCTCGAAGGCGATGATCAGGTGCATGCGTGTTCTCATCACGATTGCCTGATGACCATCGCGCCCGAAGAGGTCTTTAGAGCGATCGCTCGCATTTGGGACGAGGGAAGCGGGTATGCGCTTCGCAACTCGAGAGTCAACATCGTGCTCAGCGGTTGAATGGTTCTTGCGAGGTCTGATCGCAGCCGCCCACACCCAATGACGCTTGCTCGCCGCTCTAGGTGGCCTGTAGAATTACGGACTTTTGACAGATGGTGGTAGAACGAGATTGGGTATTAGGTTCGGATTAAATCGCTGAACAGCCCTTCAAGAAATTTCAGGGTCCCGAGTTCAGGGTTCCTGGTTCCTCAAACCCTGAACTACGAACCCGGAACTCTGAACCGTTGTTCTTTTCCTGGAGGGTATGTTCAGCCTTTTGAATTCATAATGAAATATTTCCCAATAATAGCGCTGATTGTGATGCCGGTTCTTCTTTCCGGCGGCTGCGCGCCTTCGAAGAGTGCTCACGCGGCAAAGCCGGAAATGACGCGCTGCCAGAGCGAGTTGAGCACCATTCCAGAGGTGGCGGCGGCGTTAATGAAAGCGCGAAGCAAGAAGCCGGGTGACGCCGAAGAGTCGGTTGAAGGCATGGAAATCGCGCTGACAATAAATCGCATGGTCCGAACCAAAGTCGAACCTGACCGAGATCAGGATGACTGGTGCTACACCGAAAACACGGTTGAGAACTTCCAGAAGCTGGTGCACGCGCTCAAAGATAATGATCTCCCGCCGACGGTGGACTTCCTTGCCGGCGAGTCGCTTGATCCGGCCGTGCAGGAAGAATGGCTGGCCAGCGGCAACCTCATCGGCAGTATGACCTACGCGGGCTGGAGCGTTAAGAAGAGGACCGCGCAGGAGTTCATAACCGCCCTGACCAGGAACGAACAAGCGCTCGCGCCGCTATGGAGCAAGTTCGAAAGAAAGCACAAGTACTTTCGTTATCCGGGTCTGAAGCTGGGGATGGACGATCAAAGGCCGCGCGAGATACGCGCTTTCTTAATCCAGAACGGCTACGTTGAAGTGCCGGCGACGATCGATTCGCGAGACGACTATTTCAGTCAACCTTATTGCGCCGCGCTGGCTCGAGGGGATCAGGTGTGCGCCAACTTCATTGCCGCAACGTTCAAGTCGTGTTTGCTTGATAAAACGATGAAGGCGCGGGCGGCGGCTCGGGATATCGCAGGCCGAGACGTGAAGCAGATATTGATGATACAGGCGAACCAGCTTACGAGCGATTTGTTGGCCGAGCTGCTGCGCTCGTACAAGGCAATGGGTGTGCGATTCATATCTCTCGACGAAGCCCTGCGTGATCCGTTCTATGCGACCGAGGATGTGACCAACACCGCGAATCAGATAATCTGGAAGACAAGGCGGGCGCAGTTGGGTGCAACGGCGGCAGCAGAACAATGAACCTGGGAGCGCAGGCATCCCTGCCTGCTTGGCGTTGCGCAAGATGCAGGCAGGCAAGGATGCCTGCGCTCCCGTGGGAAGCACAAATGAGTAACCATCCAAGCATCAGCGTTTTCTTTCCAGCCTACAACGATGCTGGAACGATCGCCAGCATGGTGGTGCTCGCGGATCGGACACTCAGAAAGCTGACTGACGACTATGAAGTGATCGTGGTAAACGATGGGAGCGGTGATCATACCGCGCAAGTGCTGTCCGAGATGGAATCGCTGTATCCCAGGCTTCGAGTGATTCATCACCCGGCGAACAGAGGATATGGCAGTGCGCTGCGGACCGGCTTTGCCAGCGCGTCCAAGGAGTTGATCTTTTACACCGACGGCGACGCCCAGTACGACGTGCGCGAGTTAGAAAAACTTGTGCCGCTTATGACCGGCGAGGTCGAGGTGGTCAACGGCTACAAGATCAGCCGCTCCGACCCGCTGCACCGGATCATAATCGGGGGTATTTATCGCTGGCTGGTCAGGTTCGCATTTGGAATAAAGATCCGGGACGTTGACTGCGATTTCAGGCTGGTGCGCCGCGCAAGCTATAACCGCGTTCGGCTCTCATCGACGAGCGGAACAATCTGCGTCGAGATGATAAAGAGTTTTCAGCATGCAGGGCTTCGTTTCGCGGAAGCGCCGGTTAATCACTATCATCGAGCCTACGGCAAGTCGCAATTCTTCAACTTCAGGCGCTTGTTCAAGACCTTTCGAGACTTGAGCGTTCTGTGGTGGCGGCTGGTGATAATGCGAAAAGCGCAGATCGTACATCCCGCAGAAGTGACTGCCCAAGCCATTTCTGCGTCTGAAGAAGCCCGGGAAAAGTAAATCAGTCCTGGGAGCGCAGGCATCCTTGCCTGCTTGGCGTTGCGGGAGAAGAGGCAGGCAGGGATGCCTCTTCTTTCAGGACGACATTCATTCCTGGCTGGTCATCCGTAATTCATATGCGAGATGAAGAGTACCGCGCGATGTTTGAGCTGGAGGAACGCCTGTGGTGGTACGAGGGCATGCGCGCGATCACCGCTTCGTTGCTGGGCCCAGGGCTCGGAGACAAGGAAGATCTGCGGCTGTTGGATGTAGGCTGCGGCACCGGTTACTCGCTTGTCTGGTTGCGTGATCGCTTCAGACTCGCCGAAGTTTACGGAGTCGATCTGTCTCCGCACGCCGCCGCGTTCTGGCGGGCGCGCGAGCTTGACACTGTAGCGTTGGCATCTGTGGACAAGCTGCCGTTCGGCGAATGCGAGTTTGACCTGGTAACGTGCTTCGATGTGATTTATCAACTGAACGATGAGCGGGCCAGCGCTGCCGTCTCCGAGATGCATCGGGTGCTTAAGCCCGGCGGGTTGCTGTTTATTCGCGAGCCGGCTTACCAGTGGATGCGCGGCGCTCACGACGTCGCGGTTGGCACGCACCGGCGCTACACGCTGACCGACTTGCGGCGGTTGCTGCGCGCACACGGGTTCAAGCCGCGGCGATCTACTTATGCGAACACGCTGTTGTTCTGGCTGGCCGCTCCTCATCGCTTGTTGTCACGGCTTCGGGGCAGCACCGAGTCCGATGTAAAGCAAGTTCCGCAATTGTTGAACAGCGTTCTCTGCGCAGCACTCAGGCTAGAAGCGCGCATGCTGGGCCGCGTAGGGTTCCCTTTCGGGTTATCGGCGATTGCACTGGTCGAGAAAGAGTCCCGATGAAAGCGAACGCCCGGCTTCGGAGCTCCGGCGATCGTGCTTATCGATAGAATGGGCCGCTATTGAACGTCGAGGGCAAGATAAGGCGGAATGATACAAGAAGCATCACATCAGACGTTGCTCGCCGAACCAAGCCGTAAGAGTCGGCTTGAGCAGCTGGGATCGCGGCTCAAGAAGATGAAATTGGGCGTCGTGCTCGCGCTTGTTGCCTTCCTCGCTGGCGCTGGCGTGATGCTGATGTACAGCCCGCTGCGCCATATGGAAGCTGGCGATTCCGCCGTTTACGATTACATGGCGCAAAGCATCGTGCGCGGTCAGATTCCCTATCGGGATGCAATAGACAGTAAGGGGCCCGGCAGCCTTTATCTGAGCGCGTTGGTGATGTTGATCGGCAAAGCCGTTGGAGTGCAAGACATCCTGGCGGTGCGGCTGTTTTACGTTGTGCTCACCGGCTTGTTGTGTACGATCACGTACCTGGTCGCCGAAGCTTATCTTCGCAGCCGCCTGGCAGCAGTCATCGCATTCTTAATCCCGCTAGTGTCAGAGCACTTTGCGGAGATGATGATAGAGGGAACGCGCCCGAAGCTGCCGATGATTCTATGCGGAATGGTGACCCTCCTATTGATTGCCAAAGACAGACCGTTTTGGGCCGGGCTCTTCTCCATGCTCTCGTGCCTATGCTGGCAGCCGGGCTTGGCGTTTACCGGCACCGCCGTGCTGATGTTCTCACGCTACCTGACTAGCTGGCGCGATCTGCGAGCGCTTAAAGTTCTGGCGGGCGCGGCCATCCCTCTGGCGGTAGTTCTCTTATGCTTTTATTCCGTTGGCGCTCTCGGCGACTTGTGGATGTGGACGGTTCACTACAACTACGCGGTCTACATGCCCGAGGCAAAAGTGCCGGCGAATGTTGCGCTCGCCCAAGTCTGGCGTTTAACAACCCAGGCGATGGGTGCGAACATTATTTGGGTCAAGCTGAGCATTGCGGGATTTGTGATTTATGCCATCGAGCGACTGTGGAGGAGGCTCAGAGAGAAGAAAGTGCTCGCAGTCCCAGACTTGTTCAGAGACGCGATCTTGATTCCTCCAGTGGTGCACCTGGCATTCTGCGTGGTCAACTGGCAGGGTCAGGAGTGCCTGATTCCTCTCTTCCCGTTCATCGGCATTTTTGCCGGATACTTCGTCGTAGCAGTCGCGCGGATGATCATATCGATCCCACTCATCGGTAGAAACCGTTTCGCCCTTCGGCTAGTTGAATGTGCGCCAATGATTCCGGTGCTCCTCATTGTGTTATCGGTGATCAATCACGCCAGAGTTTATGAACTCGAGCCTGGCGGAACGCTGCAGGATCAGGAGGCAGAGTTCAAAGCGGTCTCCGACATCCTTGAGCCGAACGACAAGATCTATGTTCACGGCACACTCGAGCTGCTGGTGCTGCTTAATAGACCCAATTTGAATCAGTACATATTTCTGCCCTACGGGAAGGACGAATATATCGGCTCGAAGTTGCCCGGCGGATTCAAGCAAATCCTGGCTGAAATGGAAGCCCAGGCCCCGAAGGTTATTGCTCTATCCCGCCTGCGGACAGTGTCGCATCAAGGTGACTTGCTGCAGTGGGCCGCGGAGCACTATGACAAGCTGCCGGTAGGATTCGCTCACAATTCGGTGTACGTTCGTAAGCAGCCGTAATTTTCTGGACAAACCAAGGTCACGCATGAGAGGACACCACCAAACCTAGCCGAGACCTCTCGCCGTTATGGGGATACTAGATTCTCAAACCGATCTTTCGTCTTCCCGCGATGAAAGCCACCCGTCTCTGCTTGGCCACCTCAAAATAGCTCGCGCCGATCATTGGATCAAGAATGTGTTCGTCATACCGGGAATAGTCGTTGCGATAAGCCTCGATCGCTCGACGCTGACGCCCATCCTGCTCTGGCACATTCTAATCGGGCTGCTATCGGTTTGCGTGGTGACTTCGAGCAACTACGTTATCAATGAAGTGCTGGATGCGCCGTTCGATCGCGAGCATCCGATCAAGAGCAAGCGGCCAGTTCCGTCCGGGCAGGTTAGCATTCCGCTGGCGTATGTGCAGTGGGTGGTTCTCATGCTTGTGGGCCTTGGATTGGGCTTGACTGTCTCAATCCCTTTCGCGCTGACGATGCTGGGTTTGTGGGCGATGAGCTGTATCTACAACATCCCGCCGATACGGAGCAAGGACTTGCCCTACCTCGACGTATTGAGCGAATCGATAAACAATCCGCTTAGGATGCTCGCCGGTTGGTACATTACAGGCACCAGTGCTTTGCCTCCGGCATCTTTACTGATCAGCTACTGGATGATCGGGTGCTATTTCATGGCGATCAAGCGTCTCGCCGAATATCGAGACATCAGCGATGCCGCCCGGAGCAAGGCTTATCGCAAGTCTTTTGCCTTTTATGACGAGCGCCGGTTGCTAGTCTCGATTATGTTTTATGCCTCGCAGTCGATGTTGTTTTTCGGCGCGTTCATTATGCGGTATCGCCTCGAACTGATCCTGTCATTCCCGTTGGTCGCTCTGGTGATGGCGGCCTATTTATCTCTGGCGTTCAAAAAAGACAGCGCTGTACAGCGTCCGGAAGGGCTTTACCGTGAGCCGAGGCTGATGGCCGCTGTAATTTCATGCGCGGCGCTGATGGTCTTACTGCTGTTCATCGACGTGCCAATTTTGCACCGAATCTTTGTCCCGAGCACACCGTGACTTCGAGGTTCGCGCCAGCTTAGAAACATGCTTAGAAACATGAAAGGTCTCAGATTCCATCTTGATTTTCTGATACTGGGATTTGTTATTGCGGCATTCGTAACCGTAGCGGCGCAGCGTCTGGCTACCGTGCCGGTCCCTGAAGGCGACGAGGCGTTCACGCTTCAAGTCCCGTACGAAATGCTGTACCGGGGTAAGCTGGCGTTGCCGATGTTGCGTTATCTGGGCGGCAACATCGAAAACGCCTGGCACTCTTATATCCCGGTCTACTTTGTGATCCTCAGCGAGTTTCACAAGCTGTTCGGGTTCGGTCTGGCGCAAGGGCGCGCGTTCAATTTGATGACCGCCGCGCTGACGCTGCTGATGATTTATCTGATAGGGCGCCGGCTGTTCGATTGGCGAGCAGGCTTGATAGCCGTCGTGATGCTGGTTGGAGATCAAACCTTTCTCGAGCGCAGTCGATTGCTGAGAGACGACTATGCAGCCGCGGCGTTTGCCTTACTTGCGTTCTATCTTTATGAGATAGGCGAGGAGCGCAAGAAGACGCGGTGGTACGTGGCATCGGGGCTTGCAGCAGGAGCAGGTGTCATGTGCCATACCAACATACTCTATATGCTTGGGGCGATCTGCCTGTTGATTCTGATCCGAGAAGGCAGGCGAGCTCTCTCACCCCTGGGAGCGCAGGCATCCCTGCCTGGGGGGGTGTGACGCGACCCCCAGCCCGCCGG
>JBBPIG010000019.1:118046-133557 GCA_038040445.1 Acidobacteriota bacterium
AAGGCCGGCGCGCACACACCCCCGTGGGAGCGCCGCCACCCCGGCGTCCCTTTTACCCCAGCAACGCCAGGCAGGCAGGGATGCCTGCGCTCCCAGGGACTTCAAAGAAACTCTACATATTCGTGGCGAGCGCGCTGGCCGTGATGGCTTATGAGATAGTCTACGACATAATCGACTACAACAACTTTCTCCTGCAAAACCGGGGCGACGACGTGCACTTTCGAATACTCGAATATAAGGGCTGGCTTCAGAATCTGTTGGAGGAGCGATTGAGATACCAGAAATGGTACCAGGGCAGCGTGCTGTTTCCGGGGCTGCCTCATTTTACGCTTCGCGTCTTTCAGGTCCTCGCGGTCGTGGCCATAGTCTATCTGCTCATAGTATTCGTGCGGCGATTCAGGCGGGGTAATCTGCTGGCTGATCCAAGAGCGCGCGTTCTGTTTGTTACCGGGGTAGCAGTGCTGTTTCACGCGCTGATCGTCAGCCATAAGAGAATCTACTACATGGCGCATATGGCGCCCTGGTTTGCTCTCTGCGTGGGAATACTGGGTCGCGATGCGCTGAGCCAAATAGGGCGGCTGCGCGCCGCGCAATGGCCGCGCGCAAGACTTGCCTACGGCGCGGCGGTCGCAGCGGTTGCGCTTCTGGCGGCCGGCTACGGGTACCAACTCGCGAGACAGACCAACCTGTATCTTGCAAGAGTGCTCAATCCCAACCTGGCCACATTCGAGGAGTTCGCGGGCGTGTTGAGAAGCATAGTTGGCGAAGACCTTTGCCCGGTCGCGGTGCAAAACCCGAGTATATGGCTGGCCTTTCCGGAAAAGGACCGTTGTTTCGCCACGCTGGAAAAGCGGATGACGGATGACGTCGACATAGACGGAAAAGACTACGCGCTGGTGAAGCGGGCGAAGAGAGGCTTTGACGCGGCGGAAAGAACGGACGAGAAGTACCATCTGCTGGGTCAGATGAGCAACACGCCCTACGGCAATATTCTCGTCTACTACACCGGGACTGATGCGCGATACCTCTCGCTCGAGCCGAAGCGATACCACTTCTCCGGCGAGTTGCGCGGCTACACCATGGATGCACGTTGAATGTCTGAGAAGGCGCCTCACTTAAAATCACCTGTTCCAGTGAGCACAAAACAACGAGCCCAGGCTGCGTGGTTGGCTATCACGCAGACTGACGATACGCGCGCCCTGTGCGTTGCGGTCTTTCTCGTGAGCGTGGCCGTGATGTTGCTATGGCGCTTGTTCACGCAATTGGAAGCGGGCGATTCGGCGATATGGGACTACATCGCGCAAGCGATTTTGCGAGGCCAGGCGCCTTATCGAGATGTAATTGAAATCAAGGGGCCGGCAAGCGCATACCTGAGCGCAATCGCCATGTGGCTCGGCAAATCGGCCGGCTTGCGCGATGTGATCGCGGTGCGGTTTATGCAGATACTGTTGGCTGGTGTGCTATGTACCGTCACGTTCCTGGTCGTCGAAACCTATCTGCGCAACCGGGTGGCCGCCTTGATAGCCGGCTTTTTTCCGCTGATGTCTTACCACTTCGTGAGTTGGACGGAAGGAGGAACGCAGCCGAAGCTGACGATGATTCTGTTCGGTATGCTCTCGCTGCTGATGATCGCCAAAGACAGACCATTCTGGGCCGGGGTTTGTTCGATGCTGTCTTGCCTGTCCTGGCAGCCGGGTTTGTTATTCACCGGGGTTGCCGTTCTGATTTTCTCGCGATACCTGACGAGCTGGCGCGATTGGCGTGCGTTGAAGGTCGCGCTTGGGGCGATGATACCTCTCGCAGTCACGGTGTTGTATTTTTACCGGGTTGGGGCTTTGACCGATTTTTGGACCTGGACGGTTGCTTACAACTTCGAGGTTTACGCGCCCGAAGGGATAAGGAATCTGAGCGAAACGCTGGCGCATATATGGACCGTCCTGATTCGAGTTTTTTACGTGGACATCATATGGATTGCGATTGGGCTTGCCGGGCTTCTCATGTTCGCCGCGCAGCGATTGAAGCCCAAGCTAAAACCGAGAGAGGCGCTGAAATCAGCAGACCTGTACCGAGATGCTCTTGTGATCGTGCCGATTGTGTACCTGGGCTTCTGTATCATCAACCTCCAATCCGGGCCGGACCTCATACCCTTATTTCCGTTCATTGGTATCTATGCCGGATGGTTCATTGCGGAGCTGCCTCGGCTGCTAAAAAGCGTTGCAGCGATTAGCCGCCGGCCTTCTGTGTCTGGTCTCGTTGAAGCACTGCCGTCATTTGCGCTGCTGTTAGTTTTCGCTGTGGCCGTCTTTCGAGCCGCAACCTACAAACTGGAAGAGTGGACGCTGCGGTATCAGGAAGAGCAACTCGGAATTATATCCGCGCTCCTCGGGCCGGATGACAAGATATACGTCCACGGCGCAGTCGAGATACTTGTGCTTCTCAACCGGCCGAATCTGAACCCTTACATCATGTGGGACCACGGAAAGGGCGGATACATCGCCGCCAAGAAGTTCGGCGGGTCAGTCAACGCAATGGTCGATGCAATCGAAGCGGAAAAGCCAAAACTTGTTGCTGTTTCACGGCTGAGACATGTGCCCGAGGGAGTAGCTTTGGAGCGATGGTTAGCGGCGCGCTATGAAGAGCTGCCGATCACCGGTTACCAGGTCTTTGTCCGCAAGCAGCCGGTTGCGGATCTGGTTGAGCCGTCCCGCAACCGGCAGCAGATATCCTTTACGAACGAAAAGAAGAGACAACGCCATCGATATGACTGAGAGTAAACCAATGGCGGTCTGGCTGGATCGCGCTCGCGCAACCGACCCGCGAATGCTGGCGCTCTTAGCCTTCGTGTTCAGCGTGGTCACCATCGCGATGCATCGCCCCTTCAGCCAATTGGAAGTCGGCGACGCCGCGATCTATGACTACATCTCCCAATCAATACTGCGCGGCCAGGTCCCCTATCGAGACGTGATTGATATCAAAGGGCCGCTGGCTCCGCACATGAGCGCGGTCGCAATGATGATAGGCAAGACCATCGGCTTGAGAGACATCATTGCCGTTCGGTTGTTTCAGATCCTGCTGGCCGGGTTGCTTTCGTCTGCAATCGTTCTTGTGGTCGACGCCTATTTAAAAAGCCGCGCCGCAGCTCTGATCGCCTTTCTTATTCCGTTAATGTCCCGCCCGTTTGTCGAGATGATGATTGCAGGCACGCAGCCAAAGCTGCCGATGATATTGTTTGGGATGCTGGCCCTTTTGCTAATCGCGAAAGACAGGCCCTTCTGGGCGGGTTTCTGTTCAATGCTTTCGTGCCTTTGCTGGCAGCCCGGTTTGATGTTTGCGGGTGTCGCCTTGTTGATGTTCTCTCGTTATCTGACAAGCTGGCGCGACCTTCGCGCAGCAAAAGTTCTTGCCGGAGCGATGATCCCCCTGGTTGTGACGCTTGGATATTTTTATCTGCGCGGCGCGTTGGGTGATATGTGGGCGTGGACGATTACGTATAACTACACCGTCTTTGGACCTGCCGCCGAGACGACTCTGGCCGGGGCCGCCGCGCACCTTTGGACAATAGCCCGTAGAGTATTTGGGAGGGACATTATTCTGGTGGGAGTGAGCGGGCTTGGGCTTCTGGCGTTCTTAGCGGAGCGTCTACGAACAAAGCGGAGACTAAGAGAAGCGCTTAGAGCACCCGACTTTTTCAAGGATGCGCTCGTGATTCCGCCGCTGATCTATCTTGCTTTCTCTCTCATAAACTTTCAGGGAGCGCCGGACCTGATTCCCTTTTTCCCGTTTATTGGAATCTTTGCGGGCTGGTTCTTCGTCACGTTGGGGCGGCTCGTTGGAGGAATCCGATCGGCACGTCCCAGCGCGCCCCGGTTTGGGTTTGGCGTCATCGTTCCCGGAGCTGCGATGGTTGGAATTCTGCTCGTCGTTGTCGATCGATCTGCGACCTATCGGCTCGAAGGCGCGACGCTCAGGGACCAGGATCAGGCTGTGCAAGCCGTCGCCGGCCTTGTGGGACCCGACGACAAGATTTATGTTCACGGGACGGTTGAGATACTGACGCTGCTCGGCAGGTCCAATCTCAACCCCTATGTCTTCCTGGACTGGGGGGCAGACGATTTTGCGGCTGCGCGAAGAAGCACAAGCTTCAGCGCATTGATTGATGAGATGGACGCGCAGGCGCCGAAGCTGGTATCGATATCACGCTTGAGAAAGGTTTATCATCGCGCAGAGCTCGAGAAATGGGTTGAAGATCGGTACGACAAGGTAGACACGTTCAGGTACGACCTGCACATCCGCAAGCAGTAATGCTTGAAAAAAGACGGTCCGACAATCGCGCCGATGTATTGTAGGCTGTCCAGTCTGCGGCCCTGCGGTCCAGGTTTGTTCGAGCAACGGCTATCACGATGACATTCAGACGCAATTTCGATTTGTTAGTGGTCGCCGCGGTAATCGCGGGGTTCGTGTTCGTCGCGGCGGAGCGACTGGCTACCGTTCCGGTCTACGAGACCGACGAGGCTATGACTCTTCAGGTCCCCTACGAGATGCTTTATCGTGGGAAGCTCGCAATGCCTATGTGGCGCTATCTGGGCGGGAACATCGAAAACGTTTGGCACTCCTACACGCCCGTTTACTTTGTGTTGCTGAGCGGCTTTCTAAAGGTCTTTGGTTTCGGAGTGCTGCAGGGGCGCGTCTTCAATCTAATTACAGTCGTGGCGACGCTCTTGATGGTCTATCTGATAGCCCGACGGCTCTTCGATTGGAGAGTTGGGTTGATAGCGCTGATGATGATCGTCTCGGATCAGACGGTTCTTGAGCGCAGTAGACTGCTGAGAAATGACTACGCTCCAGCGGCGTTTGCGCTGCTTGCCTTTTACCTGTACCTGGTAGCAGCGCAGCGCAGGAGCACTCGGTTCTACATTGCTTCGGGGCTCGCGGCAGGCGCAGGCGTGATGTGCCACACGAATGCACTGTACATGCTTGGCGCGATCTGTTTGTTGATTCTGCTGAGAGAAGGGCTGCGCGCTTTCACTTCCAAAACGCTCTACGTCTTTGCGGGCAGCGCATTCGTCGTGATGGCGTATGAGGTGATCTACGACATCATTGATTACAAGAATTTCCTACTGCAAAACCGCGGAGACCAGTTGCACTATGGCATACTGTCACTTCGGGGCTGGTGGGACAACTTTCTGGACGAACCTAGACGCTATATCCAATGGTACAATGCCTATGACGTTGCCTTCCCGAACGTGCCGCGAACGCTCCTGCACCTTTTTCAGTTCCTTACGGTAGTCGCACTCATCTACTTGATAGCCCGATGCGCACGCTACATCAAACGCAGAACCGGCAGCGGTGGCGACCCGGTGATAGCCGAGCCGCGCGCGCTCCTTCTTTTGGTTACGGTCGTTGCGATACTCTTTTTCGCGACCCTCATCCGCAAGTTAGGTTCTTACAACGCTCATCTGGTTACCTGGTTTGCTCTTTGCG
This sequence comes from Acidobacteriota bacterium, assembly GCA_038040445.1. NCBI lineage: Bacteria > Pseudomonadati > Acidobacteriota > Blastocatellia > Candidatus Onstottus > Candidatus Onstottus frigus. The sequence continues at coordinate 123,528 of JBBPIG010000019.1, forward strand.
TGGGCGTATTACTCGGTGACGGCTTTCAGTGGATTACGAGACTGCGACTGAGCAAGCGGGCATCGGCAAAGCTCGCGTACCGCCTTTCTATGATCGCTGTAGCGCTTACGCTTCTCGGTTATGCCTATCTTGTTGCCAAACAGAACTACAGATACATAAGAGAAGTGCGCAACCCTGACCTGGCCTCATTTGACGAGATGAAGGGAGTGTTGAGAGACATTGTACCCGAAGAAGTTTGCCCTGTGGCAGTGAAGGCGCCAATCATGTGGCTCGCGTTTCCTGAAAAGGATCGCTGCTTTGCGACTCTCGAGCATCGAATGAGCGATGCCGTTGACATCGAAGGCAGAGATTATGCTCTGATTGTGCGTCCGAAAAGTCCCGATCACTGGGCGTGGGATTTAGATGAGACACTGCATCTGCTCGGCGAGATGGACAATACTCCATATGGCAACTTTATGATCTACTACACCGGAGTTGATCCGCGCTATCTGGCGCTTACGCCCAGGCATTATTACTTCCTCCGCAGATGGCGAGGCCACGCCACCGGCGAGCAACTGGCTGCGGCGCGCGAAGTCTGGTCGGCAGATGCGATCGCAATCAGCAACTCGACCGATGCGATCAACCGGGAAGCACTTGCTGCCCAGCCGGCGAAGGGGAAGACTCGCGCCGATGCGTTGCTTGAACTTTGCTCGATGGAACTCAAGCCTGAAACTATTTATCAAGTGGTCATGGATACTACTACGTCTGCTGAGTGGGAGCTGGTGATGATGGATGAGAAGACCGGGCGATGGATGAATCAGATCGAATTCGGCGCAGAAACGAGCTCGCAGCGCGTTGAAGGATTGTTCAGGACCTCTAGCGGGAGTCGCATCAAGCTGGCGATACGACCAACTAAACAAAGAGCTGCTGGTCCGATCCACATCTCTCGGATAAGCATACGTGAGGTCGCTCAGGTTTGAACGCGCTAGAGAAGATTAAGAAGGGACCCTAAATGCTTGAACTCTGAACTTATCGCCCTTCATGGCCGCACCAACTAGATTTTCTCCGCGAGCGCAATAATTGACGTGCCAATAGGCAAATTCATTCTACTGAACACCCCCGCTTCGACGCGATAAACACCGCCCATCAGCGCATTGATCCACGGGGGCGCTGGATGTAAATCCGAGCCCTTTTCCGGGCTCACACCTCGCCGCAGCACGCGCCACAGAGCCGCTACGGGAAAGATGAAGAAGTTGGCATAAGACAACCTCTTCACTGCAAGGCCCGCCGCGAGCAACTTACCGCGCATTTCGCCTGTCCTATAGCGCCGCGCTGCCTCGTAGACGTCGTCGTGCGCGCTGCGTAAAAATCCCAGCGCGGAATCCGTTATGACCAGATGGCCATGAGGCTTAAGCACACGTACAATCTCCTTCAACGCTACCTGATCATCCCCAACGCGACGATGGTAAAGCACGTCGAAGGCGCTCACTAGATCGAAACAGGCATCACCGAAAGGTAGATATGGCAAAGCGGCGCGCGCCAGGTTTGCCAGATGCCGCCGAGCCGAGAATTCGATCGCCAGTTCACTCGCATCTATGCCTGTTAGGGACCCATGACCCTTCAGCAAAAGAAACATGCCGCCAGTGCCGCAGCCCACGTCCAAAATCTTCCGCTGCGGGTTAGGTGGCAACGAGTCGAGCAGGACGCCTACCATGCGTCGCTTGCCCGCGAACCACCAGTGCGCGTCTTCCAAGCAGAACATCTTTTCATATTCGTCGGGATGCATAGGAATGACAGCAAAATGCTATTGGCGATTGACCGGCTTGGCGCCGTTCATGATCCCCCTTGCTTTTGGATCGCTTTGATGGACTGCGCAATCACCTCGATTTCAGCCGGCGTCAGTGTCGAGGCTGATGGCAGATACATCCCGCGCCTGCACAACATCTCAGCGACGGGGAAGGATTGATGTCCGTACTCCTTGTAGTAGATCGGCTGGAGATGCATTGGGATAAAGAACGTGCGTGTTTCTATGCCTCGCCGGGCCAGATGGTCGCGGAGCTCGTCGCGACTCATTCCGAACTCCGGTTGCACGAGAATTCCATACATCCAGAAAACGCTTTTGGCCCACGGCTTCTCAGAGGGCAAGGTCAGGCCTGGCACTGACGACAACAATTCGGTATACACTTGCGCATTGAGACGCCGGCACTCGACTAGGAACTCAAAACGCTCAGTCTGCGCCAGGCCCACAGCGGCCTGCATATTTGTCATGCGATAGTTGAAGCCGAGATACTTGTGCCAAAAATGCCGCTCATCGCTGAAAGCGTGATCACGCAGGTGGCGCGCTAGTTTTGCGATCTCCGGATCGTTGGTCGTAATCATGCCACCCTCGCCGCACGTGATAATCTTGTTGGCATAGAACGAATAAGTTGCCGCATCGCCGAGGCCGCCGATTGGCATGCCCTTATACTGCGTTCCATGCGATTGGGCAGCATCGGATAAAACGAACAGGTTATGTTTCTCCGCAACATCCACGACGGGATCCATGTCAACCGGATGTCCGTAAGTGTGCATAGGCATTATGGCCCTGGTGCGCTCGGTAATCTTGCTTTCGAGCTGTGACACATCCATGTTGTAGGTCTCAGGTTCGGAGTCGATGAGAACGGGTTTGGCGCCGGTGTACGTCACCGCGTTGGCGCTCGCGATCATGGTGAAGGCCGGTACGATAACTTCGTCGCCGGGACCTACGCCGAGCGTGGTGAGCGCGAGGTGTAGCGCAACCGTGCCGTTAGCGCAGGCCACGCCATACCTTGCGCCAACCTTCTCGGCAAACAGGGTTTCAAAATCGGTGATGTATTTGCCCGCCGACGAAATCCAATTGGTTCGCACAGTGCGCAGCAAGTATTCTTCCTCGTTGCCATCTAAACGCGGCTCGCAGACAGGCGTAATTCTAGCTGCAGTCTCGGACTGAGGGATGGTCTTGAATGTGATGACCAGATGCGGGTCTTGACCGGGGATAATGTTGGCGCGGTCGCCCAATTCCTCAATGTTGAGATTGATAGGCTGGATCAGAGCCGGTTTGGACCTGGCCGGTTGCGCAGTGTCATGTCCGATCCTTCCTTGCTCCGGTTTACTCTTTGCCGTGATCTTCGTCCGTGCGTTTTTCGGGGTCAGCGCTCTCACACGTTTTATCCTGCTGCTCTTTTCAGCTTTCACCTTCTTCTTGGTTCCCATTAGTCATCTCCGATCCGCCCGTTTCACATCCTTGAAGCATTCAGCGCGTTTTCATCTTGTGGTCCGTCGCTGTATCGTCAGCCTGAGGATCGTCAGCACGTATTTCCAGCCACGGCGAATAAAGCCGGCGAAGCTTGATGCGGTCTTACTCTTGCCGAACTCACGCGGCTGACAGACATAGGCGACCTCGACAATGCGAAAGCCCTTGCGCCTGGCACGCGCTAAGAAGTCTATGCAGTACTCTCCATACTCGCCGCGCAGCTTGATTTGCTCGAGGACAGTGCGCCGTGCCGCGACGAAGCCCGTAGTATAGTCGCGCACCGGACCGCCAAGCAGCAGGCGGGCAAATAAATTGATCGCCGCGCTGAACGCGATGGGCATCCACTCGCCCCGCGCGTCTTTTCCGCGGTTCGCGTAGCGAGACCCAATTGCCACATCGGCTCCACGCTCGATCTCCGTTAACAGCACAGGCATCGTCCGAGGCGGCATCGAAAAATCACAATCCATCCAGAAGACCACATAGCCATGTGATTCGTTAATGCCCCGCTGAATTGCGCTCGTCAGCCCGCGCTCACCGACGCGGCGGATAAGGCACACTGACGGAGTGAGCGCCGCGAGCCGTTGAACGATCTGCCATGTACCGTCAGGAGAATCATCATCCACGACCACCACTTCGGGATCCGGCAATTCCCTATTAATCGCGGCTATTAGATCGGCTATGTTATCGCACTCGTTATAAGTCGGCAGCACAACAGATACGCGGTTCATCACTTTTGAGTTTGTCCAGATATGCTTCCAGGGATTTCTCACCTATTCCATCCCCGGTTATGAGCGTCGCCAGCATCTTCAGCAGACGACTCGTTGTTCATACAAGTGTTGTAGGTACTGCGGCTAAGTTTCGTCCATCGCGTGTTATTCTCACCGGATGTGACACACACACAGAATGTGCCCAGCTCGACATAATCTGAAATCGCATAGTAGAATTTGCCACGTAACCACCAGAGATAGCAAAGTGAAATGAAATCACGGAACCTCGTGCTAAAACAAACATAAGCGATCTGCCACATAGCAAGTGGTCGCGGTTCATAGACGCGCGAAGTACTGCGACGTTGGCCGTGGCCTGCTTCCTGCTGACCGTGACGTTGATGTTCATGTATCGTCCGTTCAGCCAGGCTGAAGACGGGGACTCGGCACTCTACGACTACATCGCGCAGTGTGTCGTCCGGGGCGAGACGCCATATAAGGATGTAGTCGATATCAAAGCGCCCGGCAGCTTTTACCTGAGCGCGCTGGCGATGGAAGTGGGCAGAGCACTTGGCGTGAGGGATATCCTCGCGGCGCGGCTCCTTCACATAGCGCTCGCGGGCTTCTTATCGGCGGTAGTCTTTCTTGTCGCCGAAGCTTACATCCGCAGTCCCTTCGCGGGCCTATTGGCCGTTCTGGTTTTGCTTAGCTTGCAGCATTTTGCTTTGTGGACCGTGGGCGGCGGACAACCGAAGCTGCCAATGATCCTGTTTGGCATGCTCTCGCTGCTGTTAACAGCAAAGGACCGGCCTTTCATCGCAGGCTTCTGCTCGATGTTGTCATGCTTATGCTGGCAACCGGGATTGCTGTTCACCGGAGTAGCATTTCTGGTCTTCTCACGATATCTAACGACCTGGCGTGACCTGCGCGCGTTGAAGCTGCTGGCCGGCGCCGCAATTCCACTGGCGATATTGTTAGTCTACTTTCGTTGGGCAGGCGCTTTCGCCGATCTGTGGACATGGACGGTAGCGTTCAATTACAGCATCTATGCGCGCAAGACGCTCGAGGGCGCGGGCAATTCGCTTAGACACTTGTTGAATGTAACGCTCAGGATTTTCAAGGCGGACATTGTGCTGGTTGTCATAAGCCTCATCGGCTTTGTCATGTTTGGCATCCAGCGCTTGCGCGAGAGACTAAGAGGAATGGGTATTCTAAGGTCTCCCGATCTGTTTCGAGACGCGATCGTTCTCGCGCCGCTTGTATATCTCGCGGCTTGTCTCATTAGGTTTAATGCCGGACCTTATCTGATCCCGTTCCTTCCCTTTGTCGGCTTGTTTTTCGGCTGGTTCATAGTCGAGTCGGTGCGGATATTGAAAACAGGCCTGCTTCACGGCAACAAGGTCGAAGCCAGAAACGTCGACTGGTTGCAGAGCGGAGTGTTGGTCATCCTGCTGAGCGTGGCAGTTGTTCGCGCAGTCGCCTACCGCTTCGAGCCGATCCCGACGCTGCAAGACCAGGATAAGAGATTTGAAGCCGTCTCGAGGTTGTTGAGCGGCTCCGACACTATCTACGTCCACGGAACGACCGAGATCCTGGTGTTGTTGAACAAGCCAAACGCAAACCCTTACGTTTTTCTGGACTGGGGCAAAGACGACTACCTGGCGGCAAAGAAGTACGACGGTTCGTTTGAAGCGATCATTGACGAGTTGGAGTCCAGTGCGCCGAAAATCGTTTCGCTTTCGCGCTTGCAAAGAGTGGCGCATCGCGACGAGCTGAGACTATGGGTGGAGCAACACTATGAACCCATCGAAATGCCGGGTTACGAAGTCTACGTGCGCAAGCAATGAGGACCAATCTGAAACCAGGCAGACTCTTTCTCCAAGAGTGAGCGGAATGGCAAAGCGCAAACGCCATGAGCCACTCCCAAATCCCACCAACGCAGTTGGTGGATCGTTCATACATCGCCTACCAGCAGAGCAGAGTTGCTCCCGAATCCCACCAACGCAGTTGGATTGTTCATACTTGACCTACCGGGCGACGCTTGCCGAGTATGCCCCACCAACTGCCTTGGTGGGATTTGGAACACAGCACGGAGCAGCACGTTTGTAGGCTGAGTATGAACAATCCATCAACTGCGTTGGTGGGATTATCGGCACTCCTTCGGAGGAAGCTCTACGCTTCCTCGTCTTCCGGATTGTGGATGACGTAGCCTCTATCTGCTCGACTCGGTCACGCCAATGCCATGTCACCGTCGAGCACGTACACCTGTTCGCGGCCGCCGGCGATGGGAAAGCTCTGAACGACCTGCGATGGATAAGCCGAGAAAAAGTCTGCGAGGCTTGCTTCATTGAATCGGAGAGGCTGCTCGCCGGTGCCCGGGTTCGTGGACCGTCTGGCCACCCACGAGACCAATCGCAACCTGCTTGTTGCGAGGTTGCGAATGGGTTCCGCGATGATCACTTGCTTTCGCGCGGCTTGGAGCATTCGCTTCACGACCGGTGAAGCATCGGGGAGAAAGTGGAGCAAACTCGCTTGCATAATCACGTAGTCAGCCGTTGGTAACGGCTTGTCGCTTCGAAGATCCCACCTTTGGCCGCAACCTCCTCGCCGAATCAATCGATCGATGAACTTCGCGTTGAAATCCAGCCCGGTATACTGAACCGACTTCGCTCGCAGATATCGGTGATATAGGATCGCCGGACCGCAGCACAAATCGAGGACGCTCGCGCCGTTGGGAATCAACTCGGCGATCGCCCTATAGCGAGAGGGGTAGTGACGGCCGTAAAGCAAGACCATCGCGATCTCGTACAGCGTTGTGCTTTTGTATACGAGACTCGTCATCTTTTGCTGGAAATCGACTTCGCTTCTACGCCTGCCGCGTCTACGGCGACGCGATTGAGCACCTCGCGAATCGCAGTCTGCGGCTTGTTATTGACCCTCAAGAAAGTCCGGCCGGTATACTCTCCCAGGATTCCGAAGAACAGCATTTGGATCCCGCTCAGCACCAAAAGCGCCACCATAAGCGATGCCCATCCGACGGCATTGGGTGAGAAGTCCTGTGGAAACAGAAGCCGGTATAGCACAACCACCACCGCCAGCAATAGCCCCAGTGTCGCGAACCCGAATCCGAACCAGCTAACCAGCCGCATAGGCCGCGCCGAGAATGAAAACGCAAGCCGCGCCCACACTCTCAGCGATTTCCAAAACGTGTACGTGCTGCCCCCTGCGTAGCGCGGATGATGGTCCACGGGAATCTGCGAAACCCTCGACGTGAGTTGAAACAACAGGCCGTCGACGTAGGGGTCGGGACCCTCGTACTTACAGATCATCTCGACCACCTCTTTGCGAATGATCTTGTAAGGCGAAAGATAAATGTCTTTGGGTTTGTTGATAACCCACTCGGCGAACTTGCCGTTGAACCAACTGCCGGTGTTCTTCCACAATTTCTGCCGCTTCACGCGGAAGTCAGCGTAGACCGCGTCACCGCCCTCTTCGATTTTGCAAAGAAGCGCCGGCAGGTCGCGAGGGTGATGCTGCAGGTCGTCATCCATGATCGCGACGTACTTCCCGCGCGCCTGCCTCAGGCCGGTGATGATCGCATTGTCCTGGCCGAAGTTGCGCCGCAAATCTACGCCTACAACATTCGGATTGGTTCGGCAAATTGCTTCGATGACTGCCCAGGAATTGTCCGGTGAATAGTCGTTGACCAGCACAACCTCATAATCGCGATTCGTAGGATCGAGAGCTTCGGCGATGGCTTCGATCAAGGCTTCGAGACACTCTTCGCTCCGATAGACCGGTACGACTATCGACAGCTCAGGTTGAAGCGCGTGATCGCCGGTGTGCATCGAGTGGATCATAGCCACAGTTATTGTTGTTGTCGACCAAGAGCAGGCGCGGCAACTCGAGTCTGGGTGAGGAACTCGGACGTGCATCTTACGACACGCATTTGTTCGTCTCGGGTGATCTCCGGGAAGAACGGCAACCGCAGAAGCCGCGCGCTCAGGTCCTCGGTGAGCGGGAGATCGCCTTCCCGATAACCGAGCTCCTTTCCCATCGCAGAGGTGTGCAGCGGCACATAATGAAAGACCGCGCTGATTGAATTCTTCTTGAGGTGCGCCATCAAACCGTCTCGGGTTCCCTCGTCGCCGAGCAGCACGTAGAACATATGATAGTTAGTCTCGCAGCCCGCGGGCACGTGAGGAATACTCAGCAACTCTCGCTCTTCAAGCGGCGCCATGTTCTCGATATAGAACTGATGGACCGCGCACCGGCGAGCGGTGATGTCGTCCATCGCCTCCAACTGCGCCAGCAGAAAAGCGCACACGATCTCGGCAGGAATGAACGAAGAACCGACGTCCACCCACGTGTACTTATCAACTTCGCCCCGGAAGAACTGGCTTCGATTGGTTCCCTTCTCGCGAATAATCTCGGCGCGTTCGGAGAGCTCGGGTGAGTTTATGCAGAGCGCTCCGCCCTCGCCGCAGACATAGTTTTTGGTGTCGTGGAAACTGTAAGCCCCAAGGTGACCGATCGAACCGAGCGCCCGGCCCTTGTAAGTCGCATTGACGCCTTGTGCCGCGTCTTCTACGACGAGCAGCTTGTGCGCCTTGGCGATTGCCAGGATCGGCTCCATCTCACAGGAGACTCCCGCGTAATGGACGGGAAAAATTGCTTTAGTCTTAGGGGTGATGCTTTGTTCAATCAGGCGTTCGTCGATGTTCAAAGTGTCGGGGCGAATATCGATGAAGACCGGCGTCGCTCCGGCGCGAACGACGGCATTGGCTGCCGAGACGAACGTGAACGACGGCATGATCACTTGATCACCGGGCTTCAAATCGCAGAGCATCGCAGCCATCTCCAGGGCAGCGGTACACGAAGGAGTCATCAGCACTTTGAATATCGAGAAGCGTTCTTCGAGAAGCTCAGCGCACCTGCGCGTGAAGCGGCCATCGGCAGCAATCTCACCGCTGGAAATAGCGCTGGTGATGTATTCAATCTCGTTTCCGGTGATGAAAGGTTTGTTGAAGGGGATCTTCGGCAGCACGCTTGACCTCAATTCAGATGTCCGTCGGTGTTTTGAGAGGCATCTTGTTGCAAGCGACATTCTACATTAGCCCGTTTCTGTTGCCAAAGAACCGCATGTCCGCGTGCCGACAAAAATAAAGAAAACTGAATTGAGCGCCGTGCAATTCGCGTCATGCCTAGCGAACAAATTGGTGCCGGGTACTTGCTCAAGGTAATCGTCGTTCTTCGTTATCCCTTAAGCCGATGTCGGTGAGCTTCCCGTGCCTGCGGTATCAATCGGTTCAGGTGTTCAGATGAGTCCGTGTCTCTCGCACCAGTAGGTTAGACATGCGTGCTTCCAAAGTTGTCTCCCCGCGTCGCTTTGCCGGCTTCTTCAAGACTTTGACTGCACTGTTCTTTCGCCGGGTCCTCCAAAGAAGAGTCATTTGCTGTGCGGTCGCGTTTAACCTCCTTCTGTGGCCGGGGCCGAGTCTCGCTGGCCTGAACGTTCTCAACCTGGCCTCTCAAGCACTCAACCTGCGATGGGGTGTCCACAGCTACGAGGCCTTCTTTCTCAAGGGACTCTTCTCTCAATCCCGTAGCAAGCCTCGCCGCGAGACGATGGCTGATCGCGCCTCGGCGGTCGCTCGCATTCGGATAAGCCCCGTCAAATTCGTCGGGTACGAAAATGAGGGCGTGACGTTTACTGCTTTGCCGACGGACTTCCTTGAGCGCAGCGTCGAGGGCGTTAAGTTCACCTGGGAGTCTTCCAATCCCGAGAAGTTGGAGATAGACGACGCTGGACGAGCAAAGTTTCTTCAGCCGGGGCTCGCTCGTGTGACTTGCCGAACCGGGTCTGCCTCCGCGACTGCGGCCGTGCTGATCAGACCCAGTCATCGCCCGGTTCAGTCCGATGACGACTGGCGTTGCAACGATCAGAAGCGCCTGGACGCGGGCGGAAACATAGTCGGCGCGTTGGGCGGCCCCCAGTCTGGCGTTGCGTCTGGCGTTGCGTCAGCCGGATCGCTGCTTAGCTCACTGCTCGATAAGCTGATGCCCACCGCCTACG
>JBBPIG010000020.1:0-19370 GCA_038040445.1 Acidobacteriota bacterium
GGCCCCAATTTACCCGGCCCCCCCGTTTTTCCCCCACCAAAACAAAAAAAACCGCGGCGCCCCGTACACACTTCCCCGCCGCAGTCCAAACGGAACATAGGTACGGATCATTCATCGCGAATGACATATGCTTCATCAACGGGCCTCACGGGGCGCGAGAACCATAGCGGGCGACGCAACCCGCCCGGACCAGGAGCTGGGCGAGTCATATCGAGCCACTTGCGATATACCTCGTGAGAAGCTTTCGTGTCGACCACGACGTCTCCGTACTTGTCATCCGATTCCGCACGTTCCACTCGCACGCGTTGATGCCAGCAGTGCATTCCGCTCACAGGATCGGGGTGAACAGGGAAGGTCAGGTTCTGATGCACGCCGCCTTCTTGCCAGAAGATTCGCTCTGAGTCGGGATCGTCGCTCTTGAACGGCTTGATCCCTTCGATCTGACGAAGCCGCCACCGCCCATCGCCCAGCTCATCAAGATCGACAAGCGCTGACGCCCAGCGATCAGTGCCTTGATCCTGCTTCAATCGCCAGCGCCCGAGGTGATGCGAGCACGCGACGACACCCGGCCTTATGCCTTCGGTCGCCCACACTCGAACGACGAAGTAGCCGATCTCGGTGCTCACGCGAGCAAGATCACCGGTCTTGAAGCCAAGCTTCGCGGCGTCCGTTGGGTTCACCCATAGCGGGTTCGTGTGAGAGATTTCATAAAGCCATTTCGCATTCCCGGATCGCGTGTGAATCAAGGTCGGCAGCCTGAACGTCGGGACGAGTATGTAGTCGTTGTTTGCTTGATCGAGGTCGCGCCAGTTGACGTGGCTCCGGATGTAAGCGGGCAGCGTGTACTCAGGCCACTTCCATTCGGCCATCGTCTTGGAATAGAACTCGAGCTTGCGTGAAGGCGTCTTGAAGCCGAGAAGCGGCTGACCGTCTATCATTACCCCGATCATTTGCTCGCCGCTTGCTGTCGGTTTCACGATTCGCGACTGGGCATCTATTCGGGTTCCCTCCAAATCGGTATCGGGCACTCGGCTCTCGTGTTGGTCGTAGATGTTAGTCTTCACCGCGAACGCGCCGTTGCGGCGCATGAATTCCAGCGGCGAGAGCCCAGCCTTCTTAGCTTTCTCCGGAAGACCCGGGACGCTGTTCTCAAAAATCCAACGATAGTATTCGCTTATCGTGACCTTCTCGCCCGCGCGATAGGGCGATTCGAAGTGACGCCGCACGCCAAGCTCGCCAGTCGGATCGATGCGCCACGAAAGCTCGATCCAAAACTCGTCTTCCTCCCACACCTCTCCCGGATTCGCTTCGTAGGTGAAGTCGATGTGTTCGCCTCTGCGTTCACGAAGCACTCGCTGAACCGGCTGGCGGAAAGAGATCCACTGCGCGGAGTGAGTTTCCTGACTCATGATGTCGTGACGTTCAGTGGCTACGCCCATCGGTAAGACGTAGTCGGCGAACCACGCCGTCTCGCTCCACACCGGAGTGAGCGCGGCGTGAAGCTCGATCATCGATTCGTCTCTGAGGACTTCGACCCAGCTCATTCCATCGGGGTTCGTCCAAACCGGATTGTAGACGCGAGTGAAGTACGCAGCGAGATGGCCGCGTCCGTCTTTGAGCAGATGAGGAAGCAAGAAGCTCATCTCGTGATGCGCGAGTGGGTACTCGCGCGGCCACAGCGTTTCGTTCCAGACCTTTTGAGGCGCGGGTTTCGAGAACGGGGCGGCGACGAACTTGTTCCACACGTTTGGCGAGACTCCGCCCTCAGTTCCGATGCTTCCAGTGAGCGCATTCAGAAAGTAGAGGGCGCGCGCCACTTGCCATCCGCCGAGATTGCCCGAAGCAGCGCTACGCCAGACGTGCGACGAGAACCGCGAACCCGCGCCCGCTATCTCGCGCGCGACTGCGACGATCTTCTCAGCTTCGACACCGCATTCGGTCGCGGCATATTCCGGCGTGTACTCGGAATACAGATCTTTGATTGCGTCAATGAAGGCTTCGAAGGTACAGGGAAGTTGCGGACGCTCTTCCCGCATGAACTCTTCCCAGTTGACCCAGCGGCGAACGAACTCGCGATCGAATGTGTCTTCTTCCAGGATCACCGACGCCATTGCGAGCAACAACGCGGCTTCGGTGCCAGGCCACGGCGACAACCAATAGTTCGCCGCCGAAGCGGTGTTCGACAAGCGTGGATCGACGACGGCTATCTTCGCCCCGGACATTTTGCCTTCGATGATGCGTTGCGCGTGAGGATTGAAGTAGTGACCTGTCTCGAGGTGAGAGCTGAGCAGAAGAATGAACTTCGCATTCGCATAGTCCGGCGAAGGGCGATCGGCGCCTTGCCATAGCGCGTAGCCGACTCTCGCTCCTGACGAACAGATGTTTGTGTGCGAGTTGTGCCCGTCAACGCCCCACGCTTGAAGCACGCGATCGATGTAGCCGTCGTGACCGGGCCGGCCTACGTGATAGACGACTTCATCGCGGCGGTTTTCGATCAGCGCATTTCGGATCTTGGTTGCGAACGTGTCGAGCACCTCGTCCCAGGTAGTTCGCTCCCACTGCCCCTCGCCGCGCGGGCCGACGCGCTTGAGGGGAAAGAGTATGCGCTCAGGATCGTGGATCTGGTTGATTGTCGCCGGACCCTTGGCGCAGTTGCGGCCGCGCGAAGCCGGATGCAAGGGATTGCCTTCGAGCTTTTGGATCTCGCCGGTGTCTTGATCGACGTAAGCGAGCAGTCCGCAAGCCGCTTCGCAATTGAAGCAGGTGGTCGGGACGAGCGAGTAACGCCTTTCGACTTTCTTGGGCCAGCTTTTGGCGTCGAACTCGACCCAGTCATCCCAGCGGTCGTGAGGCGGATAGCTTGCGAGCCGCGAGCCAATCGGCTCCGGGATTGAACGTGAGTTGCCGGTCGATTCGCTCGCCTCTTTTTTCACAGACATGTCGTTGACCTTAAGTCTCTCTCTGCGTTCCCCAGCGTCCTCTGCGGTTAAGTCCGGTGAAGAATTGAACCGCAGAGGGCGCAGAGGAACGCAGAGGTTCTTGGTTGGCCATCAGCTAAGCGGCACTGCTTGACCTGCCTGCACCCAGATGTGCTCCCACAAAAACAAACCCGCGAGCGCGGACAACGAAGTGAAGATGGCTACAGCATGGAACTCCGCGGCGCCGCTTGTCAGCGCGAGCAGCGGCATGATAATGCCGATGATTACCGCGCCGCCCCAAAACATCTTGCGGAAAATGCCTCTCGTTATCAGCCGGACTGCGCGCATTCGCTCGACGTTGTCCTCGGGCATGTACAGTTCGCCGGCGATCAACACGCCGTTGGCGACCAGGGCCCCGATGAACTCGTAGTAGAGGAACGACCAGCCCGGCCCCACCAATCCGGTTCCCGAGATCATCGCATCGGCTACGATGACCAGCATTAAGACGGACGCGCCCGCTACCATAGCTTGAACGAGCAGGTGTAGAGGCGTCAGCGTGCTATGCCAGAATACGCGGCCTCGCGCCTGCCGGAAAAGGAAAGCCGAGTATATGGCCGACATCGCGGCGAACACCGCGCCTAGCAGCATCACCGGTCCTTCAGCTTGAAACAAACCGACGAGCGGGATAGCCATCCACGCCATCAACAGCGCGCCGAAGATCACCAGAATGTAGCCGCCAATCACCAGCCACGATTTCCACTGAGGTCGAAACAGTATGCTCAAGAATCGGTCGGGTCGTTTGAGATCCCACACCAGCAGCGCGACAGTCGCAGCAAGGAATAACAACGACACCTGCGGCGCGGCTGACTCGTATAGCCAGTGCCCTTTAACGAATCCGAATCCGATGGCTATCGCGGCGAGCACGAAAGCGCCCGAGGAGATCGACTTCGTCCACAAGTACGCCGAGACCTTCCAGCCCCACGGCCGCTCGTGCGAAACATCGTAGGTTGTCCTCGCGTGCGCATCCGCCGCCGCAAACGCCTGGTCGTCGGCCATCACCGGGTCCATTCGCAACTCAGACCAAAGATAGCCTCCGCTGTGGGTTTGTTCGGTTGGCGCGAGCGCGGCATGATCGGCTTCGATGTAGAAGAGCTTTGGCAACGTGCCCGCTTCGGGCTTTCTTACAGTCGTCGGCTCGGTCGCAATGAGCTGAGACAGCTTCGACGTTGGATCGTCCATATCGCCCGACACAATGGCTTGAACCGGGCAGACGATTACGCAGGCAGGCTCGAGCTGGGCCTCTATTCGATGCGCGCAGAAGTTGCACTTCTCGGCTGTATTGGTATTCGGGTTTATGTAAAGCGCGTCATAAGGACAGGCTTGCATGCACGACTTGCAACCGATGCAGCGGTCGCCGTTGAAATCGACGATGCCGTTATCGCGGCGGAACAGAGCAGTCACCGGGCAGATCGTTATGCACGGAGCGTCGTCGCAGTGATTGCACCTGAGCACCGAAAAGAAGCGGCGAGTGTCCGGGTACTCGCCCTTCTCGATGTACTTGACCCAGGTGCGAAACGTCCCAAGCGGAACTTCGTTCTCGGATTTGCAAGCGACGGTGCATGCGTGACAGCCAATGCATTTGCGATGATCTATGACGAAGCCGTATTTCATTTGTCTCGGCGTGAGTACAACAGACTTAGCCTGGGAGCGCAGGCGTCCCCGCCCGCTTCCTGGCATTCGTAAGTCACGGAGCAGGCGGGGAGGCCTGCGCTCCCAGGCTAAGTCTATGCTACCTCTCTTAAGAGCGACGAGATACTACCTAAATTTTTTTATGAAGGCTAGTCAGGCTCCAAGTATCGACTAGTGCCGCTCAGATGGCCGAGGCAGATTCAACGTGTCCAGCAGGCGATCCGCCATCTCGCGACCGGCATACCTCAGCGAATATTCGGCGGAACCGGTAGTTCGGGGCAACGAGGTAGGCAAAGGCACTCCGCCCGGTCCGACTCGACGCTGGTAAACGCGTCCCGCAGTTTTGGTCTTTCCTGTTCCCGGCGCGAAGACTTCATACCTTACGTACAGATATTCCGCCGGCACCCCACCCAGGGCCGCTCGATCAGTATTTGCAACATCCACCTCCAGCTCGAACCACAAAACGTAAGTATCGGTCGAACCTTTCGCAATGTCGTGGGCTTGCTTACGGTTCATGTCCGCAGCCGGAGTCGCCCTGACCGAGGATTTTGAGAGCCTCTCCATGCATCCATCTTCGACGATGCGCGAGTAGATGGTGGAAGCGTTGATGTTTTGAACGCCCCATACGACTTTCACGGGAATCTGCGACTTCGAATCCTGATCCGATGACGGTTTGGCGAGAGGCCCTTCCTGCTTTGGCGGGAGCGGGTCCGGCGCGGTGGGCTGCTTGGGAGGGCGCCGGCCGGACTGTGCTTGCGACAACGAGGCGGTACTCAGGAGGAGCAGAATCGAGAGACCCAGCGCCGCGATGCTGCGCGGACGCGTCCATTGCAGAACAGATGTCTTGTGTTGCATTACCGTTATCCTTGTCCATCAGACCGAAGCTGGTTTGATCCAATGCCGGCAAAGTGACCCTGGGAGCGCTCCTCCCATCTCAATGATGACAGGTCTAAGTCTACACTCGAGCCTTACCTTGTCAAGCAAGCAAAAGCGCGCGTCTGAAGCCTTTATCGCCGATGCAAACAAGGAACGCGTAGCTACATTGGCACGCGCGAAACGGCGTCACTTGTAACCTCTTTGCTGCGCCTGTTCTCTCATTCGATCCCGGCAACCAGCGAGCGCCAGCGTCTTTCCGAAAGCGTTTCTCGGGCAAATTGCACACACGCAGGGATGTTTCGCTCCCGGATTATCTGTGGCATCGCCGTTGCCCTAGTTGGAAGTGCGCGGCGGTCCACAGAGAACGCCGCTCAACGTGTTCAGACCATCAACTCTAGCTTGTAAAGGAGCGCGTGATGCGAAACTGCCAAAGAACGGTGTCGGCTCTGCTTGCGATTTTTCTGTTTTCAGAGTTTGCTTTTGCGAAGACCAATACCAATGACTGGAATAACGTGCGCATTCTTGAGATCGGTTCGACGATAGTCGTCAAAACGAAACAGGGCGAGAAGTACGAAGGCACACTGGACCTTGTGACGGTCAACTCGCTTTCAATCGTCGTGACGGTGCCGCGCGTCATGCGCCGGGTTATCGACTTGCGCAAGGACGAAATAAAAGAAGTTCGCTCAAGGCTTTCCCGTTTCGCTTCGACCGCGATCGGCGCTGCAATTGGGCTTGGCGTCGGCATCGGTTTGGGAGCGATCGCCGATTCAAAAGACAAGTACGGCGAGGACCCCGGGCTGGGCAAGATCACCATCGGTTTTACTGGCGTGCTACTGGGATCGGTGTTGGGAGGCGGATTCGGATTCGGCAGCAAGAAGGTTTACGAAGCGCCGTGACTCGATTGTCCGGCCTGCTCAAATCCACTTCGTATACTTGAAGAAGGCGAACCGTTATGTTTCGGTTGCGGTTTGTGCGGCAGTTTCGCGCATCGTTCAGGGCCAGAGGTCACACTGTAGAGGTCGAACAACGAGGAGCACGCCAAGCGAGACACCTTGGGTCCGATAGCCGAGCCATAAATCTCATCGTCTGCGCTTGGCAGGACGGCTGGTCCGCTTCTTCGGCCGCGCCTCACCCAGGGTGGTCTTCAGGCTCGGCGTTGCTGCGCGGGCTGGCTCGATCGCCGCCGCCGCTGCTTGAGCCGGTTCTACCGTGAGGTTTACTTTATCCATCTTCACGCCGTAGTCGATTGCGATCAGGAAGAGCAGCCCGCAGATAGCGATGGTGAGAACCCAGTAGCCAATGCTCAGGTAGACCTCTCCCTTGTATACGGTGAAGACTATGATGCCTCCAATTGCGGCCAGAAATAGAATGCGTGGCAAGGTTATCTGCCCGCTCTTTATAATTTTGTCTCGTTCTGCCATTAAACATCTCCCAAATGTGTGAAGCAATTATGACTGCAACAGTCAGATCGTCGCAAGTACCGCGGACCCTTGCGTAATGCGTGATGCGTGATGCGTGATCCGTGATCCGTGATAAGAAAGAGCAGGCTTCACGGTTCCCGCATCACGCATCACGCATCACGACTCGCTTCCAATGCGCATTCCGTAGAACGAGCGCCAGACGAAGACCATCGACACGACAAAAAACGCGCCGGCCAAAAGATGACTGACCATCGGACCCGCATCGATCGTGAGCTTGACCGCCAGCTCCACCGCTAGCAAACCAAACAACGTCGTGAACTTGATGACCGGGTTCAAAGCCACTGAAGACGTGTCCTTGAACGGATCGCCCACCGTGTCGCCGACGACCGTCGCGTCGTGCAGAGGCGTGCCCTTTTGCTTCAGCTCCACTTCGACGATCTTCTTGGCGTTGTCCCACGCGCCGCCGGCATTCGCCATGAAAATCGCCTGATAGAGCCCGAAGATGGCGATTGAAATCAGATAGCCGATAAAGAAGAAAGGTTCGACAAACGCGAAGGCCAGCGTTGAGAAGAACACCGTCAGGAAGATGTTGAACATCCCCTTCTGCGCGTACTGCGTGCAGATCTGCACGACCTTCTTGCTGTCCTCTACTGAGGCCCTCTCGACGCCTTCCAGTTTGATGTTTGCCTTGATGTACTCGACCGCGCGATAAGCGCCGGTCGTCACTGCCTGCATCGATGCGCCGGTGAACCAGTAGATAATCGCGCCGCCGGTAATCAGACCGAGAACGAACGGCGCGTGCAATAGCGAGAGGCTTTCAGTGTTGGTCGTCAGCCCGTCCGTCAGCGCCATGATGATCGAGAAGATCATCGTCGTCGCGCCCACAACGGCCGTGCCGATCAGCACCGGCTTGGCCGTCGCCTTGAATGTGTTTCCAGCGCCGTCGTTCTCTTCAAGCAGATGCTTGGCGCGCTCGAAGTTCACGTCCATGTTGAAGTCTTTCTTGACCTCGGCGACGATGTTTGGGACCTGCTCGATGAGCGAAAGCTCGTAAACCGATTGCGCGTTGTCGGTCACCGGCCCATAAGAGTCCACGGCAATGGTGACAGGTCCCATCCCCAGGAATCCAAAGGCAACGAGTCCAAAAGCAAAAACTGCCGGAGCGACCATCAGTCCGCCCAGCCCCTGAGTGCTGAAGCCGTACGCGATGGCCATCAGCCCGACGATGCTTATGCCGAGCCAGTAAGCTGAAAAGTTGCCGGCAACCAACCCAGACAAAATGTTGAGTGAGGCGCCGCCTTCGCGAGACGAGGTAACCACCGCCTTTACGTGTCCTGAATTCGTCGAAGTGAAAACCTTCACCAGCTCCGGAATCACCGCCCCGGCAAGCGTGCCGCACGAAATAATCGTCGAGAGTTTCCACCACTGCGTGCCGTCGCCAAGCGCAGGTATGATGATCCACGAGACAACGTAGGTCATCGCTATCGAGACGATCGAGGTGATCCACACGAGCCGGGTTAGCGGCATTTCGAAGTTCATAACATCAGCGTTCTTGAACTTAGCTTTGGTCATCGCCTCATTGATGAAATAAGAGAGCGCCGATGCGATTACCATCATCACGCGCATAACGAACAGCCAGACAAGAAGCTGAACCTGAATCGCCTGAAAGTTCGGTCCCACGGCTTTTTCGTTCACCGCCAGCAGGATGAACGAGATGAGAGCGACGCCGGTCACGCCGTAGGTCTCGAATCCATCCGCGCTGGGACCAACCGAGTCGCCGGCGTTGTCGCCAGTGCAGTCAGCGATCACCCCCGGATTGCGCGCATCGTCTTCCTTGATCTTGAATTCGATCTTCATCAAGTCCGAGCCGATGTCGGCGATCTTCGTGAAGATGCCCCCCGCGATGCGCAGCGCTGCAGCGCCGAGCGACTCGCCGATCGCGAATCCGATGAAGCACGGCCCGGCATAATCACCCGGAATGAACAGAAGGATGCAAAGCATGATGAACAGCTCGACGCTGATCAGCATCATGCCTATGCTCATTCCAGCTTTAAGCGGGATCGCATAAAGCGGATAAGGCTTGGCCGCCAGGCCTGCGAAAGCCGTCCGCGAGTTTGCGAACGTATTGACTCGGATGCCAAACCACGCAACTCCATAACTGCCCGCGATGCCGACGAGGCTGAACAAAAGTATGACCACGACGCGCACTGCCTCGAACTTGAGAAGCAGCCCGAAGTACATTGCGATGATGACGGCGATAAAAGCCTCGAGCACCAGAATGAACTTGCCCTGGGTGATGAGGTAGGTCTTACACGTCTCGTAGATCAGCTCCGAGATCTCGCGCATGGCCTTGTGCACCGGCAGATTCTTCAAGTGCGTATAGATCACGAGACCGAACAACAGCCCGAGCACGCAGATGATCAAGCCAAATAGCAGCAAGGTGTGTCCATCGACTCCCACGAATTTGACCTGTGACAGGTCGGGCAGTTTCAAGTTCGCTTCGCCGCCGGGCTGATGCCCTCCTGCCGCCTCACGAGCCTGTCCGAGCGCGGCCGACGCACTACCGGTCACAGCCGCAAACGTCGCGAAGATGAATAGCAATGTGCGACGCTCAAGAAGGCCCTTCGCGCCTGCTTTGATCGCATTCGGTATCATTACGAGAACGGTACCAGGTTTCATAATGCTTTTATGATCACTCCCTTTATAGATTGGGAATTCGACAGTCAGGGTTCAGAACGACGCTTCGCAAACTGGCTCCCGTAGCCGCCTTTGAAGACAACTACAATCCTGACTGCTTTCCACCGAGGTTACCTTGAAGCTTGTGTTGTGAGCCGTCTTAACGGAGACGACATCGCGAACCGGGCCATCTTGATGAGAAATAGCGGTCCCGGCAAAGCAAGCCTTATAGCATATCGCCAAGTTCATCAGCAAGTATCGCGCGAGCCAAACCTGGCGGCGGGTGTAGTAAGAGTGGATTCGGTCACACTAACGCTCCGAACCCCCGGGAATACCACCCACGGCAAAGGGGTGGATTGTTCAAGCCCTGCCTACAAAGGGGCGCACCCGGATTCCCGTCTTTCCTCTCCTTCACTCCCCTCGCGGCGCGAGGGGAGAGAGATAACAGAAACAAAGGGGGCCGGCGGCTCTCTTCGTAGGCTGGCCTTGAACAATCCACCCACTGGCAGTGGGTGGTATTCCCTGAGTTTTCATAGTCTCTGTCAGAGGTGATGCGCGAAAATCTGACGCGCGCCCGTTTGTCCGCATTCGGTTGGAGATTTGATTTGCACACCACTATACTCAAACGCCCTCAAGCTTGGAGATCGAATCCGCATGGTAATAGGCGTGGGACTGGAAGAAGACCAGCCGTCTGAGGTTCTCGACAAACGCGTCTTCGCGCTGAGTGAAGCGGCGCCCTTGGTGTTAGCCTTCACCGCCGGTCTTATTTGCTATGGTTTGTTCTTCAATCGCGGGCTGGGTCTTTCGGTCATCGGCTACAGCATCGCACCCGCCGAACGCGTGATGTTGGGCGAAGTGCCCTATCGCGACTTCCTCTTCAACTACACTCCCGGGATCTTATGGCTGAACGCGCTGTTGATGAAAGCGTTTGGCGCAACACTCATGGCCACCAGGATTGGATTGCTCGCGTTCAAGCTGATCACTCTGATGACGCTGTTCTACGTCGCTCGAAGACTCACCAGCGGATGGGCGGCGCTCGTACCCGTTGCGCTCACTCTGACCTGGCTCGGTCACCAGCAAATATTTAGCGTCTATCCGGATCAGTATCTGGTGCTGTTTGCGCTCGCAGGCTTGATCTGCCTGCTCAACTACGATGAAACCGGCCGGCTTCGCTGGCTTCTGGCGTGCGGAGTAGCGATCGGCGTCGTCTTCGTTTTCAAATACAATGTCGGCGTTCTCCTGCTGGCGTCGGGCGCGCTGGCGCCCGTGCTGAGAGAAGCGCTGAGAGGAGCGCTGACGACTCGTCGCTTCGCGGCGTTAGCTAAGGCAATCGTGGTTTACCTGGCAGGCTTCGCCGTAGTCGCCGGAGCACTCGCCGGATACCTTGCTTACAACCACGCGCTTGGAGCGATGATCAGCCACTTCATGCATCACGCGTCTGAATACAGCGAAACCCGCTCGGTGACTCTTCCGTCGCCGAGCCTTGTTCTGCCGGCGGCGCTGGCGTCGCTCGCAGGAATCCTTGTTGGCGTGGTCGTGCTTCGCTGGGCTGGGCGTTTCTTTCAAGCCTACGCAATCGTGGCGCTGGCGGTTGGTTCAATCATTTTGCTTGCGCCCGGCAGAGCGATTGTTCTAAACGAGTCCGCAATCGCTTCGGTAGCTTATTTCCCGCCTTTGATTTTTGTCGCGGTTTCGGCAGTGGCAATCTGGCAGTTGAAGACCAACAATCGAGGCGCAGCGACCTGGTGGCGCAACAACGGCGCGATCGCGATCACCGGGTTGTTCGCACTAGCGGTCTACCTCGAAGTCTTCCCGCGAGCTGACTTTTACCACCTGGTCCGGGTGCTGCCGCCGGTCTTCTTGTTCTTCTTCGCACTTCTCGCCCGGTGCTTGCCAGCTTTACGAGAGACGTTGAGCAACCGCGTGCCTTCGCCCAGTCGAGCTGCTTTGCTGGTTGTGACAACGCCACTCATTTTTCTGCTGCTCGCCGGAGTCCAGGATACCTGGGCGCCGGAGTTTGATTCGGGATTTCATTTTAGAGACAACCGCGAGCTGACCATTGAGCGTGGACGCGGAATCTTTGTCGAGGAGAAACAGGCTGAGTTGACCGAAGGGCTCGTGCGGCTGATCCAAGCTAACAGTTCAAAGGACGACTACATCTTCTCGTTCGCGCAGCGAGGCAGCGCCCTTTACTTTCTAGCCGCGCGTAGGAACCCGACTCGGTTCTTGTGGTGGAGATCCGTTGGGATCGGTAACGAAGAGAGGGAAGGCGTGATGACGATGATCGCCAACCGCCGCGCGAAGCTGATAGTCGTTCAAGACGTCGCCGCCAACAAGGAGATTCAAGATTTTATCGGCGATAACTACGTTCACCTCGGAACCGTGGCCGACATAGCGGTATACGGTCTGAGACAACCCCTGTGAGCGCAGAAGGCAGAAGCAGAAAGCAGAAGGCAGAAGGCAGAAGGCAGAAAGCAGAAGGCAGAAAGCAGAAGGCAGAAGGCAGAAGGCAGAAGGCAGAAGGCAGAAGGCAGAAGGCAGAAGGCAGGCTAGCGATGCGGCAAGTGACCACCTCACCGTCAATTGATAGCAGCACGTCAAGCAAAGAACGGCTCAGTGAAATTCTGAGCGTCGCCGCCGTGCTTGCGATGGCGGCCGGGGTCTATGCTGTTCTGTTCAATCGCGCGAACGTTCTATCTCATTCGATCGGCTACAACCTCTACGCGTCGGAGCGAGTGCTTGAAGGCGGCGTGCCCTACCGGGACTTTCATACGCTCTATCCGCCGGCGATATTCTATCTGAACGCCGCTCTGTTCAAATGGCTTGGCGTCTCGCTCTCCACCGCGCTGCTCGGCGTGCTGATCTTCAAAGTGCTGACGGTTGCGGTGATTTACTCGAGCGGCCGGCAGGTGATGCCCAGAGTCTGGGCGCTCGCAGCCGCGCTTTCTTCGCTTTTGTGGCTGAGACCTAACGGACCATTCAAGTCCGTTCCGATGCACTACGGCGCGCTGCTATTGGCGTTGGCGATGTGCCTGTTGCTGAAGCACCAGCGAAGTCAAAAGCCGTTGGAGATATTACTGGCGGGCGCATCGCTCGGATTGCTCGCGTTGTTCAAGCACAACATCGGAGCTTATGCGCTCGCGGGTTCGGTTGTTTTTCTCGTATTCGAAGATCGCGGCGTTGTCCGGCAAGCTTCAGTTCGTCGCGGGCCGAGTGCGGCGCTTCAACGACTGAGCGACAAACTGAAGTCCGCCGGACAGCGGAACTATCGTCGCGCGCTTCTCTTGTTGATCGGCTTTGCCGCGGCGATTGCTCCGGCGCTGGTCTACATGCAGATGAACGATGCGCTTGCGCGGATGATGAGGACTCTGCTTTTTGGACCCGGCGAATTCCTTTTGAGCAGACTGGCCATTCCGCTATCGCCGGTTGCGCCCGCTCTTTTGGCCGCGGCTCTGGCAGCGACCGCGTACGCCGCGCACAGGCTTCGAAGCCGTCCGGCCATCGCTGCCGGTCTCTGGTTGATCTTGATTGCGGCTATCTCTTTTTTCGTGTTGCGCGGAAATCAAGCGGACGTCAATCAGATCATCTTCTACCTGCCGATGCTTGTGCTCGGTTGTGGCTTCGCGATCGCTGTCTTCACCAACACATTCGCGGCGGCCGAGCGGCGCGCGCTGTTGATCCTCTTCATCTTCTCAGCAGCCGCGTTGATGGAGCTGTTCCCGCGCTTCGCACGCGAGCAGACCATCGCCGCAATGCCCTTCGTAGTGCTGTTCCTGTTTTGCTTGCTCTATCTGTTGAGGCCGGCGATAACAGCACTCGCCGGCGGGACGATGCAGTATCGGCTAGCGCTCGTCGCGCTGCCATTGACATTCTCGTTGATAGAAGGGCGGTTGTTCTTCAACACTTATTTTGACGGCAATCTTCGCTTCAAAGCCGCTGCTCGAGTCAACATCGAGCGGGGCCGTGGCGTGTACTTTCCGGCGGCGACTGCCGCTATGATCGACGACGCTGTAAACTACATCCAGCAGCGCGTGCCGCCAGGCGGATATGTGTTCGCGCAATCGGATGCGGGAACGTCTCTCTTATTCCTTTCCAATCGCAGGAACGCATCGAACGCGCAGTTCTGGATCGGCGTCGGAGTGACGCAAGAGGAACGCGCCGCGACGCTGGAGCGAATTGACAAGAACCAGACTAAACTGATAATCACCAGCGACGAAGTGCTCGCAGCCGAAAAATACGAACCGATGCGCGACTACATCGAGCGAAACTTCAAGCCCAGCGTACGCTTCGACGACGTGCTGATCCTGGAGAGATGAGGATAAAAGAAACTGTGTCCGTGATGGCCGAGGAAAACCGAGAGACGTTTGATCAGGAGATTCGGCTCGACAGTTTCTTCAAGTGGGTCTGGCGCGGCAAATGGTTGATCATCCTCCTGGTGATAGTCGCCAGCGGCGTGGCTGCGATGATGGCTCTAAGGCAGCCCGAACTGCACACCGCAACCGCGCTCGTCGAAGTTGGCCGCGTGTGGGGCAAGCAGCTCAAAGACATTTACGTGACCGTCGAGATTGCCAACAGCCCGGGCTTCATCCAGGAAGTCGCAGATAAAGCAGGCATCAAGCCCGGCCAGCTCGCCCGGAGTGTTCAGGTGGGCGCGGTCGAATCGGGTGTGCCGCACTCAATTTATCCGATTCTGATCCGGGTGACCGCCAAGACTGAGAGCGCGGACGAATCGGTGAGGCTCGCCCAGACTGTGGCAGACGAGATAGTTGCGCGTCACGAGAAGTTGTTTGACGAAGCGATTGCGCCGCACCTCGAGCGCCAGCTCCAGCTCGAGCAGCAGTTGCGAGTCCAATCGTCACCCTCCGACCTCGCATTCAGAGTCGAAGCGGAGCTGGCCGAGGTGAAAGCCAACAACTCATCGCCGACCTCGACCGAGAAGACTCACTTGGTTGAGAAAGTCGTGCCGGGCGCGACGACTCGTCCGGAAATCTGGCGAGGCGCCGCAACGGCGGGGTTGATCGCTGCACTAGTGGGGGTCGCGCTCGCGTGTTTGCTGGGCTATTACAAGGCCGCGCCGCGAAACTGATGGCCAGCCTATCGAGTTCGAACAAGTAGTTCGTCTTATGAAGAGCTTGCTTAAAGAACTGATGTTCCCGCTGATTGCCGTCGTCGCGGCGTTTTTGGTTGGCGGCATCATCGTGTGGATGGTGGGCGAGAGCCCGCTGCTGGTGTACGAGCTCTTCTTCACCAGCGCATTCGGGTCGGTCGATGGTATCGGCTACACGCTGTTCTACGCGACGCCGCTGATCTTCACCGGACTCGCCGTGGCGGTTGCATTCAAGTGCGGCTTGCTGAACATCGGCGCAGAAGGACAACTGATCGTCGCCGCGTTTGCCACGGCTTGGGTTGGGCTGGTGTTGCCGGGTTGGCCGGCGCTTCTAGTGATGCTGCTTGCGATGCTCGCGGCCGTCCTCGCCGGCGGAGTGTGGGCCGGAATTCCGGGCGTGCTCAAGGCGAAGTTCGGCGCCCACGAAGTCATCACCACGATCATGATGAACTTCATCGCTGCCGGCCTGGTTAGCTACCTGACTCAATATCACTATCGAAGGCAGGGAGACCCGATACTGGAGACGTTGCCCATAGCCGAGAAGGTAGGCGGGTCGGTGGCCGGACCACACATTCCGCGAATGAGCGCGCTGCTTGCTCCTCTGGGAATAAGCTTCCCGGATCGCTTGCCGTTGAACCTGGCCTTCCTGTTTGCGCTTGCAGCGTGCGTGGTCGTCTATGTTTTCCTGTGGAAGACGAAGTGGGGCTACGAGCTGCGCGCAGTCGGCATCAACCCATCCGCCGCGGAGTACGGCGGCATTTCGGTCGCGCGCAACATAGTGATGGCGATGTTCATCTCGGGCATGCTTGCCGGAATGGTCGGCATCAACGACGTGCTGGGTTATCGCTATCGCTACTATCACAACTTCTCGGCGAACTACGGCTTCACCGGAATCGCGGTGGCGTTGCTCGGGCGGAATCATCCGGTGGGTGTGCTGCTGGCGGCGATTTTGTTTGGCGCGCTGATAAGGTCCGGGTTGTTCATCGACATCTTCACCGGCGTGTCCAAGGATTGGGTTGTGATTTTGCAAGCTATTATCATTCTGTTCGTCGCGTGCGAAGGGGTCTTTAGGGGCGGCGCAAAGAGATTGATCCGTGGAAACGTCTGAGGTTTCTAGTTTCTAGTTTCTAGTTTCTGGTTTCTGGTTTCTGGCGTTTCTAGTGGACTGTAACATCCGCTTCACTAGTGAAGGAGGTATATCCGCGCAAATCCGTCAAACCCGTGTCATCCGTGGTCTATGCGGAGCTGGCAATGCGATTCTTACGAACTCATAGACCACGGATGATACGGGTTTGACGGATTCGCACCGATTAGAAACCAGAAACCAAGAAGAAGAATGCTAAAAACCATCGTCAACCTATCGCTGCTCGCGTCGATGGTACGATACGCGACGCCGCTGACGCTCGCCTCGCTTGGCGGCATGTTCTCCGAGCGTGGCGGAGTCATCAACATCGGGCTCGAAGGCATAATGCTGGCCGGCGCGTTTACCGCGGCGGCGGTGACAGTAAAGGTAGGAAATCCTTGGATCGGGCTCCTGTGCGCGGCGGCGGCGGGCTTGCTCGTTGCGCTCATTCACGCGGTGGCTTCGATCCAGTTCAAAGCCGATCAGGTAGTCGTCGGCACCGCAATCAACATTCTGTTCCTGGGGGTGCCGCCGCTTGTGTCGGGCGCGCTTTTCGAATCGACGGGCTCAACGCCTCAGCTCCCGCGCGGCCAAACCCTGCCCGAATGGCACATTCCGTTGATCGATCATGTTCCTGTGCTGAAGCAACTGCTCTCCGGACTCACGCCCATCTCTTACCTGGCGTTCGCGCTGGTTCCGATCAGCTATTACGTTTTATTCCGTACGCGATTCGGCTTGCGGCTCCGCGCGGTCGGGGAGAACCCTGAAGCCGCGGACACCGCCGGCGTGAGTGTCTATCGCCTCCGTTATGCCGGAGTGCTGTTGAGCGGCGTGCTCGCGGGCATCGGCGGCGCTTATCTTTCGATCGCGCAGAATTCTCTGTTCACTCGCAACATGACCGGAGGCCGCGGCTTCATCGCGCTGGCCGCTTTGATATTCGGCAAGTGGCATCCGGTTGGCGCGTTTCTGGCGTGCTTGTTGTTCGGTTTAGCCGAAGCGATTTCCGATCAGATGCAAGGCGTGGTGCCCATCCCGGTTCAGTTCATTCAAATAATTCCCTACGTGCTGACGATGGTTGTGCTGGCAGGGTTCATCGGCAGAGCAACGCCGCCTCGGGCAATCGGCATACCTTACACAAAGGAGAAATAAAACGGTCGGCGCTTTGGAGAACAAGGTATGACAATCGCAGCGAAGGTCATCGCTTTGCAGATGATCGGCGGCGAGTTGCTTGTCCACGCATTGCGCCGCAAGTGAGGTTTATCTATGGCAATTCCACTCTACGACAGAGCATCCGAAGCCTCGCGCTACATCCTGGCGAACGCCCGAGCCCGTACGCCGCGCGTTGCCGTTGTGCTTGGTTCAGGTCTCGGGGCGGTTTCCGATGCCGTTGAGGACGGAGTCGAAATCCCATATGCCGAGATACCTCACTTTGTCAGTTCAACCGTCGAGGGTCACGCCGGAAAGCTGATCATTGGGTCGTGCGGCGGAGTCGATGTCGCTCTGATGAAGGGCCGCGTCCACTTCTATGAAGGCTACTCGATGGAAGAGGTGACGCTACCGGTGCGAGTCTTCAGCTTGATGGGCATTCGCTCTCTGATCCTGACCAACGCGGCCGGAGGCACGGCGCCTCATCTGCTACCCGGTTCGCTGATGGCGATAATCGATCACATAAACACGATGGGTGAGAATCCGTTGCGAGGGCCAAACGACGAACGCTTCGGACCACGCTTTCAGGATATGACGGCGGTGTACACGCCCGCTTACGTCGAAGCCGCGCACGATGTCGCCCGCGAGATCGGCGTCGTTCTGTTTGAAGGAGTGTACGCGGCTCTGCGAGGACCGTCTTACGAAACGCCCGCCGAGATTCGAATGATCCGTAAGCTCGGAGCCGACGCAGTGGGAATGTCTACCGTCCCCGAAGCGACAGTGGCGCGGCACTGCGGAATGAACGTGCTGGCAATCTCATGCATAACCAACGTCGCCGCCGGGTTGACGAGCGCCGCGATCAACCACAGCGAAGTGATGTCTGTCGGCGAGCAAGCCGGAAAGCAACTCGCCGAGCTGATCGTTCGGGTCATCCCGCGAATCGCCGGCTCCATCGCATGGGGCGATTCATGATGCCCGCCGTTTGCTCCTGGTGGTACAATAACCACCTATGATTATCGGCATCAGCGGGGGAACCGGCTCAGGCAAAACTACCGTCGCTCAGAAGATCATCGCGCCTGTCGGCGCCGAGAACGTTGTTTACCTTCAACAGGACTCTTACTATCGCAACCTCGGCGATATGCCCCTCGACCTTCGGCACCGCGTCAACTACGACCATCCCGACGCATTCGATACCGAGTTATTGATAAACCACCTTGAAGCATTGCGGGCAGGTGAAGCCATCGAGCAGCCGGACTACGACTACCCCACACACTCGCGCAAAGCCGAAACGATTCACGTCGAACCGCGCCCGGTTATCGTCCTTGAAGGCATCCTGGTTTTTGTGAGCTCGCAGATGCGCGGGCTGATGGATCTGAAGATATTTGTCGACACCGACGCGGACATACGCTTCATTAGGCGGCTCGATCGCGACGTGCATGAACGCGGGCGCTCGGTTGAATCCGTGATCAACCAGTACACGACCACAGTGCGGCCGATGCACCTCCAGTTTGTCGAGCCGTCAAAACGCTACGCCGACATCATAATTCCCGAGGGCGGATTCAACGATGTGGGGATTGATTTGATCACCGGAAAGATCAGGTCGTTCCTTGGCCGGTCAGCCGATCAGGACACGCTCCCCATCCGATCGGACGGCAGGGAAAGCGAACGGCCGGAGTTTACCAGCTAATGGACAGCACGATCGGCAGAGGAAGCACTGTTGAAATGATAAGTGATGATGAATTGATAGCACAGGCGAGGGACGCGCGCCGCTGGGCTCACGCGCCTTACTCGAACTTCAACGTGGGAGCCGCGCTGCTCAGCTCGGACGGCCGCGTGTTCACCGGGTGCAACGTTGAGAACTCCACATACGGACTGAGCATGTGCGCCGAGCGGGTCGCGATCTTCAAAGCGATTAGCGAAGGCGCGAGCGAGATCTCCAGAGTCGCCGTCGTTACCGATCACGAACACATCGCGCCCCCGTGCGGGTGCTGTCGCCAGATGATCTGGGAGTTTTCCGGCGATAAAACCGAGGTGATCCTGGCTAACCTCTCCGGCGATGTTCGCCGCTATGGAATACGCGACCTGCTGCCTGAAGCATTCGACGCTCGATACCTCGAAGGTGTAAGCTAGCGAGCACTTCCTGGGTACCTTTCTGCGGGAGAGAATCGAATGAGCAATGAGGACTTCGAACGTCAGATGGAGTTCATGCTGAAACAGCAGGCACAGTTCAGTGCCGACCTGGCAGCTCGCGACGCCGAATCGAAAGCGCGTCACGCCGAATCGAAAGCGCGTCACGCCCAATGGGAAGCGCGCATGGACAGAGTTGATCGCCAGATCGAGCAGCTTGTGGGATTCGCCGGAACCCTAAGAGACGCGCTGGTGGGGTTGACTCACCACATCGAACGACACGATCA